>NZ_JBXAYC010000005.1:0-98942 GCF_056782095.1 Dellaglioa sp. CoH-56-MRSF-13
CGAACACAGAAGTTAAGCTTCTTAGCGCCAAGAGTAGTTGGGGGTCGCCCCCTGCGAGGGTAGGACGTTGCCATGCTAATAATAAATAAAAAAAGGACATTAACATAATTGTTAATGTCCTTTTTTTATGCGATTGTAAAATAAAAAGCCGCTTACCGGATTTGAACCGGTGACCCCCACCTTACCATGGTGATACTCTACCTACTGAGCTAAAGCGGCATTACTATAAAAGTCTATAGTAATATTAAAAATAAATCAACCTAAATTTAAACAATCAAAACACTAGAATTATTTATGGAATTCGTAAGCAACGGAGATAGTGACTCAATGGAAAAGATAGTTAAGGTATGCATTGCTCGTGAACAAAGAGTATAAAGGGTACCAAGATCATTTTTTGAAATATAATTTTTTTTTGAAATATCAAAAGCAATAACAGAATCAAATTCCAAGCCTTTAGCTAAATAAATAGGTAATATTATTGTTTCTTCTGGAATTTTTCTGTCGCCATCTGTAACCATTGTTAATTTTACTAATGATCTGAGTTCACTATATAGTAATTTACATTCAGCCAAATTTTTAGTGATGATAGTTACTGGTTGGTTATTAGTATCACCATTTTTAATTAGGGCTATTAAAGATGCTAGTGCAGAAGCCCGGGTTTTACTAAAGTATATTTTAGGTAATTCGCCATGACGTGTGAATGATTCAATGCTATTTCCGTCTGGTAGCAATGATTTTGCAAAATTAGTAATTTCAAATGTTGATCGGTAACTTTTATTTAAAATAATTAAATTAGTTTTTTTAACTTGTAAAATATGATTTAAATTTTCTAAAAATTTAGCTGGTAAGATTAAATCATAGAATAAAGCTTGCTCACTATCTCCTAAAAGTGTTAATTTAGCGTTAGGAAAACAATTTTTTAAATATAAGAGTTGCAGCGGAGAGTAATCTTGAATTTCATCAATAAAAAGATGTTCGATATTTCTATTTTGACCATCACCCGTTAGTAAGTCTCGTAGCAATAGTAGTGGTGTGGCATCTAATAACGTGATTTTATGAAGCTCTAAGTTTGATTGGAATGATTTTTTTTCTTCTATTGAAATTGTAATTTCAAGGAATTTAGCATATTGCTCATAAATATCAATAAAATAATTATTGTAAATCGCATCATATACAATATTAAAGCGATCTTTTAATATAATGGTACCAATATATGATATTTCTTTATCAATACTATCAAATTCATCGCGTTCATAATCACTTAAATATGTTTCATATTGAGAATCAGATAACGAATCAATTTCTTCACGCATCCAATCAGATTCTGCCATTTCGGCAATTCTAGTTTTTAATCGTTTTGTTAGTGTATTTTTTGTTGCGGTAAATTTATCTGATGACAACATATTATGTGGTAGATGTGTAAATATATTAGCGATTTCTTCTTTTTTAAAGAACGGGATACCTTCATAAATGATATCTGTGAAGGCTAATTCAGATGAATCTACTGCATTTAAGTAATTTTCAATTGTTTTTTTTAAAAGTGCATTACCTCTTAAATCAGATGAAGCATGTTTATTGTTTGACTCATAATTTTCAAATAAGGTTTCAACCTTTAATCCTTGAAAACGATTAGAGAAGAATTCGGCTAACGTGACTTGTCTCATGTTCTTTTCGCCCAGGCTAGGTAGTACATCGGAAATATAGTGACTGAAAAGTAGATTTGGAGAAAATAATATAATTTGATCCGCATTTAGTGATGTTCTTGAGTGATAGAGTAGAAATGCAATACGTTGTAGAATAGCGGATGTTTTCCCACTTCCGGCAACCCCCTGGACAACTAATAAGTCACTTGTTGTATCTCGAATAATTGTGTTTTGTTCTTGTTGAATTGTAGAAACAATATTTTTCATCTGTGTGTCACTTTGTTCGCCTAAAACTTGTTGCAATAATTCATCGCCAATTGTTTCATTGGTATCAAACATCGATAGGATTTTACCTTCTTTAATTTGAAATTGACGTTTTTTGGATAATTCTGTCATTTGAGTTCCTTGTGGTGTCTTATAAGAAATATGACCCAATGCGCCGTTATAATAAATACTTGAAATAGGTGCACGCCAGTCATGTATTAGAAAATTTTGATGATCATCTACTAGAGAGGCTAGACCAATATAGAGTTGTTCCTGTTCTGGATCGCCATCGTCTTGGATGTCGATACGTCCAAAATAAGGTGAATCGCCTAATTGTTTTAAAGTATGAACCTGTTTTTCTAATATTTCTTCAGTTTGGATAGTCGTGGCGACCAATTGTTTCTGTTGTTGCACTTCGGCATTCGTTTCAATTCTATCATCAACTTCAAAAGTATTGATTTTGGCATTATCTACATAGTTTTTTTCAACTGATGAGGTTTCTTTATGTGCTTTTTCACATAGTTCGGCTGTTTTAATAGATTGGTGATTAATTTCAGTAATAATTGAATCAACTCTATTTTGTTCGATTTCTTCTTCTGACATCTTAATGCCCCCTTTGTACTATTGACCTAGTTTAAAGGTTTTTGAAATATTCGTCTAGTATTTAATATTATTTGATTTTTTCTGTTGAACACGCTACACTTACACTAATAGATAATTCATTGATTATTGCGAAGTAGGAACGCCAACTAGAACAGGGACATACTGATTTTGCTGGAAGGTATGGTGGCGGACTGAATTGGATATATGAGAATTTTGGGTAACCTCCTTATCGGTAAGTGGCAGAATTTTATTCTGCAATTTAGGTGGTACCACGAGACAGTCGTCCTATTGTTATTTACTAACAATAGGACTTTTTTTATAGATAGAAAGGGAGCGTAAATATGACAAAAAAAGTAGTCTTATCAGGGGATCGACCTACGGGGAAACTACATATCGGGCACTACATCGGTTCATTAAAGAATCGTGTTGAAATGCAAAATTCTGGTGATTATGAGATATTCATCATGATTGCTGATCAACAAGCTTTGACAGATAACGCACGTGATCCGGAAAAAATTAAAAATAGTTTAATTCAAGTAGCGTTAGATTATCTAGCGGTTGGTATTGATCCAAACAAATCAACTATTTTTGTTCAATCTCAAATTCCTGCATTAACGGAACTAACAAGTTATTACTTGAATTTGGTAACTGTTTCTCGCTTGGAACGTAATCCTACAGTTAAAGCTGAAATTCAACAAAAGAATTTTGAACGCAGTATTCCTGCCGGATTTTTTGTTTATCCGGTTAGCCAGGCTGCAGATATTACAGCATTTAAAGCAACAGTTGTACCTGTTGGCGATGATCAAGAACCAATGATTGAACAAACACGCGAAATCGTTAGAAGTTTTAATACAATTTATCAACAAGATATTCTTGTTGAACCAGAAGGTGTCTTCCCTCCAAAAGGGCAAGGACGTTTACCTGGATTAGATGGTAATGCAAAAATGAGTAAGTCACTAGGAAACGGGATTTTCCTTGCCGATGATGCGGAGACATTGAAGAAGAAAGTAATGTCAATGTATACAGATCCAGATCATATTCATGTTGAAGATCCAGGTAAAGTTGAGGGTAACATGGTATTTACTTATCTTGATATCTTTGATAAAGATACTGAAAAAGTTGCCGAACTTAAGGCCCAGTATCAAGCAGGTGGCTTAGGCGATGTTAAAATTAAACGTTATTTAAATGAAGTACTTGAAGCTGAGTTAGCTCCAATTCGTGAACGACGAGCTGAATTAGCTAAAGATCCTGAAGCCATTTATGCAATGTTAAAAGCGGGTAGTGATAAAGCTAATGCTGTTGCAAACCAAACATTGAACGAAGTTAGAGATGCGATTGGAATTAATTATTTTAACTAGTTCGGTTGTGAAACGTTTCTTTGATTTAGTATGAGGTGAGTAATAATGGAAAAGTTTGTTTTATTGGATTTGGGTTCAAATTCGGTTCGATTATCAATTAACGAACAACTTGATAATGGACAATTTAAAGAAATTAAGCGTTTAAAATCGGAAACACGATTATCTGAAGGGATGGGGAAATCCCGAGTGTTACAGGAACATGCGATGGCTAGGACAATTGAAGCCTTAGTTAGTTTTAAAAAACAATATGATATTTATGGACCGGTTGCTGTACATGGAATTGCCACTGCAGCTGTACGAATGGCTCGAAATCAAAAAGAATTTTTACGTCGAATTAAAGAGGCAGTTGGTGCTGATATTGAAGTTTTAAGTGGGGATGATGAAGCTTATTACGATTATATGGGTGTAATGGAAGCCTTACCAATTCATGATTGCTTGATTTTGGATACAGGTGGCGCAAGCAGTGAATTAATCCATGTGGTTAATCGAAAAGTGGTACATCTTGTGAGTTTGCCATTTGGTGCAGTGACTTTATCCGAAAAATATTTAAAAAATGAACAGATTACGAGTAAAGAATTATTTCAGTTAATGGAGTACTTGGTGACCGCTTTTCAAAAGTTGGAGTGGTTGAAGGAAGCAATGGAGTTGCCCCTCGTACTACTTGGCGGCTCAAATCGAATTATTGGACGTTTAAACCGCAAAAAACAGAAGCTAATTAATACGGAGGCAATTAATGGCTATCAATTGTCACGTAAGGCAGTTTCATTAACTTTTGAGGACTTGGTAGGCTTGACGACTAAAAAGCGTGCACAAGTCAGTGGTATAGCTTCTAACCGTGCGGATATTATTGTAGGTGGAATTGCACCAGTTGTTGTTCTGGGACAATATTTAAATTCTGTTGGTGTCATTTTTTCTGAAAGTGGTGTCCGAGAAGGTTATTTAACAACTAAATTAGGTAAATAAAAAGACATCAAAAATTGATGTCTTTTTATTTTGGTAAAATATCTTCGAATGTCATTGCTGATAAAAATTTTTGAATGCGTTCTGTAGGGTGATTGAAAAATTCGTCTGGTGAACCATTAAATAAGATATTGCCATCTTCTAGAAAAATGATATTATTGGCAACAGCTTTTGCAAAGGCCATATTATGAGTAACGATAACCATTGATTTTTTTTCTATATCCAACTTAAGTAGAACTCTTAAAACCTCTGCTTCTAATTCAGGATCTAGTGCAGAAGTTGGTTCATCAAATAATAAATATTTAGGATTCATTGCCATTGCTCTAGCAATAGCTACACGTTGTTGTTGACCACCAGATAACTGGCTTGGATAGTAATTAGCACGATCTGAAAGACCGACTAATTCTAAAAGTTCTTCAGCGCGTTGTGCAACAATTAATTTTTGTTCCTTTAAAACGTGAAGGGGTCCTTCCATAACATTTTTCAAAACAGTTAAATGAGGAAATAAGTTATAGTCTTGGAAAACCATACCTGTTTCACGACGAACTTCCAAAATTGTTTTTTCACTGATTGGTTGGGTAAAGTCGATCTTTTTATCATCTAATGAGTAGAGACCTTCTTCGGGTTGTTCTAATAAATTAAATGAGCGTAATAAGGTTGATTTACCGGAACCAGAAGGACCAACGATGACGGTTGTTTCGTTTTCTGGTAATTCAAATGACAACGATTTTAAGACTTTATGTTGGTCGAAGTATTTATTAACATTTTCAAATTTAATCAAAGTTAAGACCTCCTAGTTATTTTTAATGTAACGCGATGTTCTTTTTTCTAGATAATATTGACCAACGTTTAAAATTGAGCAAAAGACTAGATAAACGACCGCTACTTCACAGTATAAGGTCATAGGTTCATAAGTTCTTGCCGCAATTTGTTGACCAACGGAAAACATTTCGACAATCGTGATTGAGAAGGCTAATGACGTATCCTTTATTAAACCAATGAAACTATTTGATAAAGGTGGAAGTGAGACCCGTGCTGCTTGTGGTAAAATAACGCGAAATAACACGGTTGTGTGTGTCATACCAATGGCGTAACCAGCTTCCCACTGACCTTTTGAAATTGATAGAATAGCTGCACGAATTGTTTCCGATGCATAAGCACCAACGTTTAATGAAAAAACAATAACAGCGGCACTGAATGCGCCGAATTCAACTGTATAAGGTGCTGGTAATCTAGGTAGTCCATAAAATAGGATAAATAATTGCACAATCAAAGGCGTTCCTCTGAAAATCCAAACATAGAATGAAAAGAATGCTTTACCAATCCCTTTTAAAATTTGGGTGAAGGTACTGCCTTTTTTTATATCTGATATTCGAACTAGTGCGGTGATAATTGCGATGATGATCCCGATAACGAATGAAATTATCGTCAAAGGGATAGTGTAGCGAATTCCAGCTTCTAAAATGGTTGGGAGTGAATCAATAACAAGTTTCATAAACGCGGAACCTCTCTTAATCTATTATTAATAAAAAAAGACTGATGACAAAATGGATTTTGCACCAGTCCTTTTGGAATTATTTATTTGTGATGTCGCTACCAAAATATTTTTTTGATAGTTTTGATAATGAGCCATCAGCACGTAATTCTTTAAGTGCTTTGTTTAATTCTTTTTGTAATTTTGGGTTGTCCTGTTGGATTAAGCCAGCAACTTTTAATGCTGGAATTTCAGAACCTGTTGAAATTGTTTTAATGTTCGTATCAGGTTTTTCTTTTAAGTATGAATAGACAGCATCGTTACTGTTAATGGTACCATCAGCCCGACCATCTAGGATTAAACTGATTGTATTTGCAAAATCATCTGTTGAGACAACATCAGCACCAAGGCGTTCAGCATCGGCTCCATTTTCACTTGTAACCGTTTGTGCCATCTTTTTACCCTTAATATCTTTAATCGTTTTAATAGAAGAGTTATTATTTTTGACGACTAAAATTGATTTTGAATAAATATAAGGTGATGTAAAGTTGTATTTATCTTGACGTTCTTTTGTAACACCAACGTTGTTTAAAACAACGTCGTATTTGTTAGCATCTAATCCTGCAACTAATGAATCCCATTTTGATTCGATAAATTTAGGCGTTAAATCCATTTTTTTAGCTAATTGTTTACCAAGATCAACTTCGAAACCAGTTAATTTATTGTTACTATCGTGGTAACTATAAGGGCGGTAAGTACCTTCTAATCCGATTGTTAATGTACCCTTTGTTTGTGTTACATCGGATGCTGTATCTTTCGATTTACCGCAGGCGGTTAAAGCAAGAGCAATCAATAACACACTGGCAAGACTTAATATTTTTTTCATTTTAGTACGCCCCTTTTTTTAAAAGTAATATATTATCTATCTATAATAGCGTAAAATAAGCTAAGAAACCAATTATTTCTCTTACTAAAAGTAAAAACAACAAAAAGGACTAAGGTAATGACAAAATTTATAAAATTTTATCAAAAAAAATGGCATGATAGATTAATAACCTTATTAAATGACAATCTTATTTCAGATGATGAAAAATTAGAAATAGAAACGCATGCTCTTAATCATGAATTAGGGGATCAGATGACTGAAAATTATATAGCAGATTTTACCTTGCCAGAAGGTATTGCGTTTAATTATTTAGTTGATGGAAAAAAGATGACGGTCCCAATGGTAACTGAAGAACCTTCTGTAATTGCGGCAAATAATAATGGGGCAAAAATAATTGCATCTGCGGGTGGATTTACAACAAAAATTAAATCACGCTTAATGATAGGTCAAGTTATTTTAGAAAATATTGATGATGCGGATAACGTTATCAACCAAATTAATGAACAACAATTGAATTTAATTAAAATAGCGAATGCTGCTCGTCCTTCACTTGTAAAACGAGGCGGTGGCGCACGTTGGGTCAGAGTTCGAAAACTAGCAGCTGATCTAATTTCGGTAGATTTAGCAGTAGATGTTCAAGAAGCAATGGGCGCTAATAGTGTAAATACAATGATGGAGGCAGTTGGTGAAACGCTGCAAACACAGTTTAAACAAGACGTCCTTATGAGTATTCTATCCAACTACGCAACAGATTCATTAGTTGAATCAAGCTGCTCAATTCCTTTTACGTTGTTAGATTCTGCAGAAATTAGTGGTGAACACATAGCTAAGAAAATTGTCTCAGCAAGTCGAGTGGCTCAACTTGACCCATATCGTGCCGTCACACATAATAAAGGTATTATGAATGGGATTGATGCGGTTCTCATTGCTTCGGGAAACGATTGGCGTGCCGTTGAAGCAGGTGCTCATGCTTATGCTAGCCAAGATGGCCAGTATCGTGGCTTGACGAAATGGTCGATAGTCAGTGATAATTTAGTTGGCATAATTAAATTACCAATGCCCATAGGAGTTGTTGGGGGTTCGATTGATATTGTCCCAATGGTTCAAATTAATAAAAAAATGATGGGTATTCGATCAGCAAAAGAGCTTGCTAGTTTGGTTGCAAGTGTTGGGTTAGCTCAAAATTTAGCGGCACTTAAAGCACTTGTTTCTGAGGGTATTCAAAAGGGACATATGGGTCTTCAACTAAAATCACTGGCAGTTAAAGTTGGCGCTGTAGACGAAGAAGTGGCACAATTAACTGAGTTATTAAAAAATGAGAATCGACCAGATACAGAGGTTGCAACAAAAAAACTAAATGAATTAAGAAAAAAAGGGGATAATTAAATGGTTGAGATTACATTACACCAAAATACACAAAATTTAATTACTACAATTAAAGAACAATTTGATGGAGAAATTAAAATTCAATATGGTGGCGAAAAAGTTGGGTTTATTAAGCATCAACAAGTAGAATCTCGGTTAGAAGATGGAAATTTCATTATTAATGTGACTGATATTACAGCACCTGATTACTTGATTTCGCATGAACTATTCCATTTTTTCTTGCAACTTAATCAGGCACCTGAATTAATGTTAAAAATGACAACGGATGATTTTAATATCGACGATAAAATCAATGCGACGGCTGTTCAACTTTATGATACGGTTTTACATGGGACTATTTTTAGATTACAAGAAGAAAATGGGTTTATTGATGATAATATTAGAGAATTATTCTATCAAGGAATCTTGGCAACAGTGACTGCTGAACCTAAAGAAGGTAGCGGCCCAGATGAATGGGGAATGTACCGATTAATCACACTTTTAGATGCTTTGGTGTTCTTTCAAAATGAAGATATGGAACAAATTACTGAAAAATTCTTAGAATTTTACCCTATCGCAACAGATGCTGCACTTAAATTATTGGAAATCTTAACATCTAATGACTTACGTGCACCTTTTGAAGCTCGCCGAGCAACGGTTGCCTTATTTAAAGCCTTCGATGCACAACTTGAAGCGTGGAAATTACCAAAAATGTACTTAAATACGTTTGCAACGTTAACACCAGTTTTCAGTGAACGTCAATTAAAATTAGAAGTACGTCAATTGTTTGATATTATGCATTCTGAATTTAAAAGTAATGTTAATTTTGCGTCAGCTTATGTTGGTATTCAAAAGAATGATCAACAAAATGCATTTGTTATTACAGTACCTAGAAATGCGGATTCAAAAGAGGTTATTTTACGTACGTACGATATGACAGTGTTAGAATTAATGCAAACAATTAAGATGCGCTTTATAGTTAGAACTGCTGAATAATGATTGATTTAGCAAAATATAATCTAGCTGTTATCACAGCTGGAAACAACATTTTATTATTAAATCGTTTGAAAAAACCATATGTTGGTCTTTGGAATGGAATTGGTGGTAAACGTGAACCACAAGAATCTGAACTTGCAGGGATGCTTCGTGAATTATATGAGGAAACAGGAATCAAAATTACCGATTCTCAATGTAGACCAACGGGTTATCTTGAATGGTCAGTGGACGACGAATATCAAGCTACAATAGCGTTATTTCATATCTCTTTACAACAACCATTTGGAAAACAATATCCACAAAGAACACGAGAAGGTATTTTAGCAGACTTTCCAGTTGAATGGGCTTTGAATAAGCAAAACGTCGGACTAACACCTGATTTAGTTCCTGTGTTACCCTATATTTTAAAGGATGAATTTCATCGATATTTGACAAATTTTAATGGTTCACAATTAGTTGATTTTAAAATTAAATTATAGTGAAGGACTGTTGTAAAATGATTGAACACAGTGAAATTTTTACTCGATTAAATAATCTAAAGACTAGATTACAATGGCTAACTTATTTTCAGCGGTTTTTTGACTTCATTCTGTTTTACTTTGGTTTTTCTAGTTTTTTTGGTGGAAATCCAATAACGTTATTTGGAACAGTTTTCACAAAAGGTGAAGGGTTACTACTAACGTTGATGGTTGCGGCGATAACGTTTAGTATCACGGCACTGAAACAAGATCCAAGACGGGTTGGGCGGATTTTAATTACCATTTTAGATGGACAGCTATCTGAAAAAGAAATTATGATTATTCGTCAATTTCAAAAATATGCACGCTAATTTTAAAAGAGATAGTCTATGTTAAACTCACGGACTGTCTCTTTTTATTGCTTAAAATCGGCTGAAAACTATGATATACTGTTAAGGAGTTTATACAGAACGAATGTTAAAAAACACATGAAATACGATACGGAAAGGGTCTTAAAAAATGACAGAAAAACCCACATTTTATTTAACAACACCAATTTATTATCCATCTGGTAAATTACATATTGGAAATTCATACACAACAATTGCGTGTGACGTCTTAGCACGTTACAAACGCCAAAAAGGATATGATGTTTTCTTCTTAACGGGAACAGATGAACATGGTTTGAAAATCGAACAAAAAGCTGAAGAATTAGGGACAACACCACAAGCTTATGTCGACGGTATGGCTAGTGATATTAAAGAATTATGGAAAACCCTTGAAATTACAAATGATAAATTTATTCGAACAACAGATGATCAACATGAAAAAGCTGTGCAATATATCTTCGATAAATTACTTAAACAAGGCGATATTTATTTAGGAGAATACGAAGGCTGGTACTCTGTTTCTGATGAAGAATTCTTTACAGAATCACAGTTGGCTGAAGTTTTCCGTGATGATGACGGTAAAATGGTTGGTGGTAAAGCGCCAAGTGGTCACGAAGTTTCATTAGTTAAAGAAGAATCATATTTCTTTAAAATGAGTAAATATGCAGATCGTTTACTAAAATATTATGAAGATCATCCTGATTTTATTCAACCAGAATCACGTAAAAATGAAATGATAAATAATTTCATTAAACCTGGTTTGGAAGATCTTGCTGTATCTAGAACGACATTTAACTGGGGCGTAAAAGTTAAAAGTAACCCTAAACATGTTGTTTATGTTTGGATTGACGCTTTAGCAAATTATATTACAGCCTTGGGTTATGGTTCAGATGATACTGAACTATTTGATAAATATTGGCCTGCAGATGTTCAAATGGTTGGTAAAGAAATCGTGCGTTTCCATACGATTTACTGGCCAATTATTTTGATGGCGCTCGATTTACCTTTACCAAAACAAATTTTTGGTCATGGTTGGTTGTTAATGAAAGACGGTAAAATGTCTAAATCAAAAGGTAACGTTATCTATCCAGAAATGTTAGTAGAACGCTATGGATTGGATGCACTCCGTTACTACTTAATGCGCGCTGTACCATTTGGTAATGATGGTGTCTTCACACCAGAAGACTTTGTTTCACGTGTTAATTTTGATTTAGCTAATGATTTAGGGAACTTATTAAATAGAACTGTTGCGATGATTAACAAATACGATGGTGGTAAAATTCCAGCATTAAAGGGTAACGTAACTGAATTTGATGGAGACTTAGGTCAAACAGCTGAAGATACAATTACGGAATATACTGAATTAATGGATAAAATGGAATTCTCAGATGGATTAAATGCTATCTGGAAATTAGTTGCTAGAACAAATAAATATATTGATGAAACACAACCATGGGTTTTAGCTAAAGATGAAGCACGTAAAGCTGAACTTGATAGTGTTATGGTACATTTAGCAGCTAGTTTACGTGTGATTGCTGTCTTAATCCAACCTATTATGACGCATGCACCTAAAGAAATTTTTGAACAATTAGGTTTAGACACGGCAGATATGGCTATTGAAGAATTAAACTACTCTGATTTCCCAATGGACAGCGTCGTTGTTGAAAAAGGAACGCCTATTTTCCCACGCTTAGATGTTGAAGAAGAGATTGCCTATATTAAAGATCAAATGACAGTTTCAGATAAGAAGAAAGGGCGTAAAGCAATGGCAGTTAATGATACAGAGGATTCTTTAGATTGGAATCCAGAAAATGTGGCTCTAAACTTAACATTACCTCAAACGACATTTGATCAATTTGAGCCAAATGAATTAAAAGTTGCTGAAATTATTCAAGTTGAAAAAGTACAAAATGCTGATAAACTATTGAAATTTAGATTAGATGCTGGTGATCCTGATCATCGTCAAATCTTGTCTGGTGTAGCAGAGTTTTATCCTGAAACAGATGTCTTATTAGGAAAAAAAGTTGTGATTGTTGCGAACTTAAAACCGCGTAAGATGAAAGGCGAAATTAGCCAAGGAATGATTCTATCTGTAGAATACGATGGTAAATTGAAATTAATTACCGTTGATGAAGATATTAAAAATGGCGCAATTGTAGGCTAAATAAAGTAAGGACTGGAAACAAAACTTGGTTTTGCTCTAGTCCTTCTTCATTTTACTGCTAGAAAGGAGAGGTATCCCTTGGAAATATTTGACACACATACACATATTAATTCTGATGAATTTACAACGGAAATTCCTGAAGTTATTGAGCGTGCAAAAGCATTTGACGTGACTAAAATGGCAATTGTTGGATTTGATCAACCAAGCATTTTGAAATCACTAGAACTATCAAAAAGCTATCCTAATTTATATTCTATAATTGGTTGGCATCCAGAAGAGGCAAAAACCTACACACCGGAGACTGAAGAAGTTTTGATAGAACAATTACAGTCGCCAAAAGTTGTCGCAATGGGTGAAATGGGCCTAGATTACCATTGGGATACGTCTCCAATTGAAACGCAGAAAAAAGTTTTCAAACGTCAGGTTGAGATTGCGAAGGCGTTAAAATTACCAATTTCTATTCATAATCGAGATGCCTTTGAGGATGTTTATACAATCCTGAAAGAAGCTGATATTCGTGATATTGGTGGCATTATGCATAGCTTTAATGGTGATGCAAAATGGGCAGAGAAATTCTTAGACTTAGGGATGCATTTATCCTATAGTGGTATTGTGACTTATAATAGTGCTAAAGAAGTTCATGAAGCCGTTAAAGTGACACCAAGCAACCGAATTTTAATTGAAACAGATGCACCATATTTAACGCCAGAACCTTATAGAGGTCAGCGCAATGAACCAGGATACACAAGATACGTCTTGGAAGCTGTCGCAAAAATTCGAGAGAGTTCAAGTATTGATATGGCAGCGGCAACATTTAAAAATGCCGAAAACTTATTTAGGATAGGGTAATATGCAGAAAATTAGAGAAGTAATCGTAGTTGAAGGTCGCGATGACACAAAACGTATCCATTTAGCTGTTAATGCAGATACGATTGAAACACGTGGCTCAGCTATTAGTGACGAAACGTTAGATCAAATTGAACTGTTGCAAGAAACTCGAGGCGTAATTGTATTTACGGACCCTGATTTTTCTGGTGAAAAAATTCGTAAAACTATTTCAGCACGCGTTCCAAATGTACAGCATGCTTTTCTGAAAAAAAGTGAAGCTGTCCCAGATCATAAAGGGAGTTTAGGCGTTGAACATGCTTCAGTTGAAGCGATTCGTGAAGCGCTAGATCATTTGTATACAGAAATGCCTGATGGCGAAACATTGATCAGCTTAGAGGATTTACAAACGGCAGGATTGATTGCCGGACCGGATGCCAAAGCTAAGCGTGAAAAATTAGGTGAGTATCTCAAAATTGGTTACACAAATGGAAAACAATTATACAATCGATTGAAACTATTTCAAATTTCACCAGAAGAGTTCGTCGACGCATTGCAAGAAATTAACGAGACAATAACGGAGGAAAAACATGGCTAACAATGATGTGCCAGACATTGCTTCACCTATTAGAACTAAAGCAATTATGGAAACTTATGGTTTAACTTTTAAAAAGAGTTTAGGCCAAAATTTTTTAACAGATAAAAACGTACTAATGAATATTGTGGACGCCGGAGATATTACGGCTGAAGATGACGTTATCGAAATCGGACCTGGTATTGGGTCATTGACTGAACAATTAGCAAGACGTGCACATCATGTTTTAGCAATTGAAATTGACCAAAATTTGATTCCTGTACTTGGCGAAACACTAAGTCCATATGATAATGTTGATATCGTGGAACAAGATATTTTAAAAGCTAATTTACCAGCGTTAGTAGAAGAACATTTTGATGGACAGCATCCATTAAAATTAGTCGCTAATTTACCTTATTACATTACAACGCCCATTATCATGCATTTACTAGAAACGGCGGTTAAATTAGATAAAATCGTTGTTATGATGCAAAAAGAAGTGGCAGAACGAATTGCAGCTGATCCAGGTAGTCGTACATATGGATCACTAACGGTAGCCGTTCAATATGAAATGGATGCTGAAGTCGCATTCGTTGTTCCAAGAACCGTCTTTATTCCACAACCTAATGTTGATTCAGCTATTATTGTTTTGAATCAAAAAGAAGGCGACGTTGAACGCCCAATTAGTGAAAAGGTCTTCTTTAAATTAGTTAAAGGAAGTTTCCAACATCGACGTAAAAGTTTATGGAATAATTTACAATCAATTTATGGTAAAACACCAGAAATTCGTGAAGCGTTACAAGCAGCATTGGATGCATCAGAAATTTCTGCTCAAATTCGTGCTGAAAAACTAAGTATTCATGAATTTATTGTTTTATCTAACAATCTTATCAAAGTAGAAGAGAAATTTAATTAACTTCTTATTGAACTACTGATGTTCGATGTGGTATAATTGCAAATCTTGTGAAACTATGGTATGATGTTTCACATAAGAAGGTGAAGCCCATCATGCCAGAAACTTTAGCCAGCATCAAAGGTACGCTAGATGCCCAAGTCGGAAAAAATTTAACGGTAGTTGCTCAAGCCGGTAGAAAGAAAACTACAGAACGTAAAGGGATTTTACGCGAAACATTCCCAGCTATTTTTGTAGTCGATTTAAACCAAGATGAGAATTCATTCGAGCGCGTTTCATATAGCTACACAGACGTATTAACAAAAAATATTGAAATTGATTTTGAAGATTAAAAATAAGTATAAAAGCCTAGGTAGGGATGTTTTTAGAACATCTTAACTTAGGCTTTTATTTTTAGAAATAATTAGTATAATTAGAGTTAATTAAGGACTTATAGGATTAGGTGAGAACATGGAGATTCGTGAAAAAGCCCCAGCTAAAATCAACTTGAGTTTAGACACCCCATTTAACCATCAAGATGGTGAACAAGAATGGCGAATGGTGATGACATCAGTTGATTTAGCAGACTACTTACATATCAAATCGCTAGACGATCGAACGGACATTACAGTGGAAACTGATAGTGGTTTTTTACCGTGTGATCACCGAAATTTAGCCTATAAAGCAGCAAAAATTTTACAGGATAAATTTCAGATTAAAAAAGGTGCCCAAATACATATCAAGAAGCAAATCCCAGTTGCTGCTGGGCTAGGTGGCGGTTCATCAGATGCAGCAGCCGTTTTACGTGCTTTGAATCAATTATGGAAACTCAATTTATCTTTAGCAGAGTTGGCAAAAATTGGTTTAAAAATTGATTCTGATGTGCCTTACTGCGTTTATAGTAGAACGGCTCATGTAACGGGTCGTGGTGAGAAGATTGCTATTTTAAAAGACTTACCCCCTGTTTGGTTAGTGGTTGCAAAACCTAAGATTAGTGTTTCAACACCAACTATTATTAGACAAATTGATTATACGCGACTCACTCATCCAAATGTAAACGCCGTTGTGAATGCAATTGAGGACGACGATATGGATGCCATAATTGATAATCTAGGTAATGCGCTTGAACCGATTACAGCTGAACGTCATCCCGAAATTACACGTTTAAAAGAAAAAATGATAAAATTTGGGGCAGATGCAGCAGAAATGAGTGGATCAGGCCCAACTGTATTTGCGATATGTCGTAAAAAAAGTCGAGCACAGCACGTCTACAATAGTTTAAAAGGTTTCTGTGAAGAGGTCTACCTAGTGAGACCGTTAAGTTGATTTTATTGCGATAATTAGCATAATTTGTTATGTTGAAGGCATTAAATACAACTGAAAATGAGGGACAACTTGTGGAAGCCTTAATTGAAATTGACTATACAAATGATTTTGTAGCGACAGATGGACACTTAACGGCGGGAAAACCTGCTCAAGAGATTGAAGCTCGAGTGATAGAATTAATGAATGAGTTTGAACAAAAAGGTGATTATGTTGTTTTAGCAACTGATATTCATTATGAAAATGACCCATTTCATCCAGAAACTAATTTATTTCCACCACATAATATTGCAGGTACAAACGGTCGTAAATTCTATGGTGAGTTGGAGCCTTGGTATCAGGCGCATAAAGATAAATCAAATGTTTATATGATGGATAAAACGAGATATAGTGCTTTTGCGGGAACGGATTTAGATTTAAGATTACGAGCTCGGTCAATTGAAACAGTGCATTTAATTGGTGTTTGCACAGATATTTGTGTTTTGCATACCGCAATTGACGCATATAATTTGGGCTATAAGATTGTCATTCATGAAAAGGCGACAGCTAGTTTTAATCAAGCTGGACATGTATGGGCACTGTCACATTTTAAGGATTCTCTGGGTGCAGAAATTAAAGATTAGTGGATTTAGTACAGCTATTGTTGGAAGAGAGTGTTGTCACTTTGTGATAGCACTTTTTTTTATTAAAAAATTGGAGATAATGACTAATTAAGCGACTAGTTAAGAACGCATCCTTCTATTTACATACTACCTAATATAGGTTAACTTTATAACTAAGACATGATTTAATGTAGCGTGTTAGATTAATCTAATTTGCAAGAAAATGGGGGATTGTCTTTGGGAGAATAAAAGCCATATTTGGGGAAAGGTATGGAGGAAACATAAGTGTTGATAGTTAGTTTATGAGTAACAGATATTGAGTACATATATAGAAAAAATAGGGATGTAATGAAGGATAAGTTAAAGTCCTAAAAATTACGAGGTGAAGATATGAAAATTTGTTCGAAATGTGGGTCTCAGAATGAAAATGATGCATTATACTGTGATAATTGTGGGCAACCGTTAGAAAATAAAAATGTTGCTCCTATGAAAACATGTCCGCAATGCAACATAGCAAATAAGGTTGAGGATCAATTTTGCAATAATTGTGGCTTTAAATTTAATCCGAAAGCGCAAGATACTAATAAAGTAGCAGCGCCAATAGTAAACAATGAAATAACAGAAAAACGAGCTAAAAATAACAACCCGATGAAAATAGTTTTAGGAATTATTTTACTTGTTATTATAGCGGGTGGCGGTTATCTTATAGCTGGAAAGTTAACGCACAAAGATAGTGTACCGACGAAGGAAACAACTACTGCAGTATCTAGCTCAAAAGAAAAGAAAACATCGGAAAAAACGCAATCTTCAGAAAATAGTTTAGTACTAAATAAAGTTAAAATTAAGAATGATATTGCAACATATATGGATGACGTTGATGGAAAAAATTCGGTCTACGTTTCGTTAACAGATGGTAGTGCACCGGTAGTTGAAAATAATCATGCGCAAGGATCAGCCAGCATGATTAAATTATTTATTTTAATTACAGCTTATTCTATGGAAAAAGAAGGGACCATCAACCTAAAGGATAGCTATGTTTTATCAGAATCGGATAAGGTCGGTGGAACGGGAGAAATCCAGAATATGAGCGCAGGTACTAGATTGTCATATAAAGAATTATTAGAAAAAATGATTGATGACAGTGATAATACTGCTGCAAATATTGTGATTGATAAACTTGGTGGATTTGCTTCAATTAATACAGAAATTAAAAAATTAGGCGCAATTAATACAACAATTAAAAGAAAAATGATGGATACAGATGCCCTTAATTCAGGAATCGATAATAAAACGTCAGTAACAGATATGGGTAAAATTCTTAAAAAAATGTATAATCATAAATTAGTGTCTAACCAATCGGATCAGGCAATGCTAGATTTACTAAAAGAAAATAAAAATCTAACTAAATTACCATCGTCCTTACCAACTGGTGTTACAGTCTATAATAAGACAGGCGAATACAACGAATATGGTATTCAAAATGATGCTGCCATTATAGAAAAAGATAAAAAGGCATTTATAGTTGTGGCGATGTCAGAATCGGGAACTGAAGATAAGCAGATTCCGGGAATGAATAGGCTAGGATTAGAATTATATCAAGATATTCTAGAGTAAAATAAGAGTTACCAGATAAAATAATGAGACGCAACATCGTAACTAATGGTTAGTTATGATGTTGCGTCTTTTTGCGCGCAAGATATTAATAGTAAATTATATTTAATTCTAATGATATAGTTCACTTTTAAATTGGAAACGGTTCACTTGCTGACAGGTCGACTTTAAATACAGTTATTATAACAAGATGAACTTATACGAATGACAGCTTAACACCGTAGTGACACTTAAAAAAGTTGACGTAGCTGTACCTAAAATGATATTCTAATATTTGTCGGTAATGGTATTGATTACTATTTAGATTACGATTTGAAAAAATGAGGGAGAAACCATGCAAAAAAAATTAATTTTAGTAAGCATAGTACTCACGATGTTAGTTGTTGTATTGACCGGGTGTGGGCAAGGGGCAACTAAGAAAGAGTCTAATAAATTACAGGTTATCACGACATTTTACCCAGTGTATGAATTTACTAAGGCAGTTGCAGGCGATAACGCAGATATAACAATGTTGATGCCTGCCGGGACAGAACCGCATGATTACGAACCTAGTGCAAAGGATATTAGTAAAATTGCGAGGTCAGATATCTTTATCTATAGTAGTAATAATATGGAAACGTGGGTTAAAAGTTTGAAATCAAGTATTGATGAAAAACAAACGCAGATTTTAAATTCTAGTCATTCAATTAAAATGATTGATGAGAACGAAGAATTGAAAAGTGAAGAGGCTGAATTAGCTAATAAAGAAGAGGAAAGTTCATTTTCATCGACTAATAATTATGACCCTCATATTTGGTTAAATCCTGAAAACGCAAAAAAAATGGTTAAAAACATTTCAAATGAATTAATTCAGCAAGATCCTAAAAATGAAAAGTATTATGTAAAACGAACAAATGCTTATTTGAAAAAATTAACGGAATTAAATCAAGAATATAAAACGACATTTAAAAATGCTAAGAATAAAACATTTGTTACGCAACATGCTGCATTTGCTTACTTGGCAAAACAATATGGACTAACGCAAGTTGCGGTTGCGGGTATTTCTTCGGATGAAGAACCTAGTCCAAGACGTTTGGCAGAGCTACAAACGTATATTAAAAAGTATCATGTAGATACCATTTTTACTGAATCTAATGATTCTAGTAAAATTGCGAATATGCTAGCTAAAGAAACAAATATTAAGGTTAAAGGATTGAATCCAATTGAAGGACTATCAAAAGTTCAAATCGAAAATGGAGAAACATACCTTTCAGTTATGCAAGATAATTTAAAATCGTTAAAAACGGTTGTTAAATAAGGAGAATAGATGAAATATATTGAAGTCAAAGATCTTACCTTTTATTACGATGAAGAACCTGTTTTACAAGATATTAATTTCCACATTGATTCGGGTGAATTTGTCATTTTAACTGGTGAAAATGGTGCTGCAAAATCAACTTTAATTAGAAATGTACTTGGCCTATTACATCCGGCTAAAGGAACTGCTGAAATTTCTAAAACTAATTTAGATAATAAAAAATTACGTGTCGGATATATCCCACAAGAGATTTCATCATTTAATGCGGGGTTTCCGTCAACAGTATATGAACTAGTAGCATCAGGCCGTTACCAACAAAATCGTTGGTTAAGACGTCTGAATAAAAATGATCATGAACATATAAAAAAAGCACTTGAAACAGTTAATATGTGGAACTTTAAGAATCATAAAATTGGTGAATTATCTGGTGGTCAAAAACAACGTGTTTGTTTAGCCCGTATTTTTGCAGCAGATCCTGATTTATTTATTTTAGATGAACCAACAACAGGGATGGATGAACAATCGCGTCACGATTTCTACGAATTATTACAACATGAAGCCCATACGCATCATAAAGGTATCTTGATGATAACGCATGATCATGAAGATGTTTCAGAATATATTGATCGTCACATTAAATTAGTTAGAAAGGAGGACTCACAATGGAGATGTTTCTCGATGGATTCATGCAACGAGCTTTAATTGCTTCACTTTTAATGGCAGTAATTACGCCGTTATTGGGATTATTCTTAGTTTTAAGAAGGCAATCGCTTTTGGCAGATACATTGTCACACGTTTCGTTAGCAGGGGTCGCGTTAGGATTGTTTGTTAATATTAATCCAACAATTACCACACTGATTGTGGTTTTAATTGCCTCAGTTTTAATTGAATTTTTAAGCAATTTATACCGTACGTATTCAGAAGTTTCAATTGCCATTATGATGTCTGCCGGACTATCAATTGCCTTAGTTTTAATGAGTTTAAATCAAGGTGCCAGTTCAATGAGTGTACAGCAATATTTATTTGGTTCAATTGTGACGATTAGTTCAGCGCAGGTTATCATTTTAGCAATTTTAACTGTATTAATTGTCGTTCTCTTCCTACTATTCAAAAAGCCAATGTATGTTTTAACTTTTGACGAAGAGACGGCTTTTGCTGAAGGGTTACCGGTTAGATTGATGTCAATTAGTTTTAACGCAGTTACAGGTGTGACGATTGCTATAATGATGCCAATTGCCGGGGCACTACTCGTTTCTGCAATTATGATTTTACCTGCAGCAATTGCAATGCGATTGGGTCGTAGCTTTAATCTGGTTATTATAATTGGTGTGATAGTTGGTGTAATAGGGATGGTTGGCGGATTAATGTCATCTTACCAATTTAATACACCGCCTGGCGCAACGATTACGCTATTATTCATTACGATTTTCATTATATGCAGTATTATTAAAGTTATATCCGTTAGACTTCAAATTAATAAACAAAAATAAAACCGAATATTAACAATCAACAAGCTACTTTTAAAAATAGCTTGTTTTTTTATTAGAAAATCATTAAAAACCGAACGTTAATAATTATATTTTGGCATTTTACTGTTATTATTCGGTAAAACGGGTTATAATGAAAATCACACTTTGAATACTAGATATGTTTAAAAGAAAGGCCTGATATATATATGAAAACAAGAAGAAGCGATCGATTAATTGATATGACTCGTTATTTGCTAGAAAGACCACATACGTTGGTTTCTTTGACGTATTTCTCAAAACGCTATGAATCAGCTAAATCATCAATCAGTGAAGATCTTGCGATTGTAAAACGTACAGTTAGAGAGCGAGGCACGGGAACGCTAGAAACAATTCCTGGCGCAGCTGGCGGTGCACGTTTTATTCCATCTATTGATGAAGCAGAAGCACGTGAATTTATTGAATCAATGACTGAGGAGTTATCAGAAAAAGATCGGTTATTACCTGGTGGCTATGTCTATCTATCTGATTTACTTGGCCGTCCTGACGTTTTACGTCAAGTAGGACGCTTGATTGCAACAGAGTACTTAGACCAAAAAATTGATGCCGTTATGACAGTTGCAACTAAAGGTGTACCCATCGCACAAAGTGTCTCAACATTTTTGAATGTGCCATTTGTTATTGTGCGTCGCGATTCAAAAATTACCGAGGGTTCAACCGTTAGTGTTAACTATGTATCTGGCTCGAGTGAACGTATTGAAAAAATGGAATTATCAAAGCGTAGTTTAAAACGTGGTGCTAACGTATTAATCGTAGATGATTTCATGAAGGGTGGCGGCACAGTTAACGGAATGAAGAGTTTAATCGAAGAGTTTGAAGCAAACTTAGTCGGTATTTCCGTTTTCGCTGAGGGCGCCTTTAGTGGTGACCGAATTGTTGATGATTATAGTTCATTGTTAAAAGTTGATGAAATTAATCATACAGACAAAACCATTCATGTTAGTGAAGGAAATTATTTAACAAAAACATTTAAAAAATAAAAAGTTAATAGATAATTTATATGAAAACTTAATGTTAAATTTAACATTAAGTTTTTTTTAGAAAATTCCAATAATAATTTAAAATCAAGTGTTTTTTAATTTCGAATAAAGTAAGCATATTTATTCGAAATCTTGCAACGCATACGGGTTTAAGCTATTATTAAGGTAGAATATTAGAATATAATTGGAGGAGACTATCTAATGACAGTTGCTAAATATGCCATTATTCTTGCTGCCGGTAAAGGTACAAGAATGAAATCTAAACTATATAAAGTGTTACATCCGATTGCTGGGCGTCCAATGGTTGACCACGTTTTATCGGAAATTGAAGCAAATAATATGGATGAAGTTGTTACTATTGTGGGACATGGTGCTGAGCAGGTTGAAGAAACGTTAGGCAATCGCTCAGAATATGTTCTTCAAGCAGAACAATTGGGAACTGGTCATGCTGTCCTTCAAGCAGAAAAAATCTTAAAAGATAAAGAGGGTATGACCATTATTGCTAATGGTGATACACCGTTACTTACTGCCAAAACATTTGGTGAATTATTTGAATATCATAAAGAAAAAGGTGCTGCTGCAACTGTTCTAACAGCACAAGCAGAAGATCCAACGGGTTACGGTCGAATTATTCGTAATGATATTGGGATTGTTGAAAAAATTGTTGAACAAAAAGATGCCACAATTCAAGAAGCTAATGTTCAAGAAATTAACACAGGTGTGTACTGTTTTGATAATAAAACTTTATTTGAAGCTTTACATGAAGTAACAAATGATAATGCACAAGGTGAATATTACTTAACTGACGTTATGGAAATTCTTAAAAAACAAGGTAAGATAGTCGCAGCTTACCGCATGAAAGATTTCTCTGAATCAATGGGTGTAAATGATCGTGTGGCTTTATCTGCTGCAACTAAAGTTATGCAACGCCGGATTAACGAAAAACATATGCGCAATGGTGTGACTTTAGTTGATCCTGAGACGACTTACATCGAATATAATGTTAAAATTGGTTCAGATACAATTGTAGAACCAGGCGTTTACTTAAAAGGTAATACAGTCATTGGTGAAGATTGTGTCATTGGTGCTCATTCTGAAATTATTGATAGTATTATTCATGATAAGGTAACTGTTACGTCATCATATCTTGAAGATTCTGAAATGGAAACAATGAGTAACATTGGACCATACAGTCACTTACGTCCTCAAGCACATATTGGTGAAGCTGCTCATATCGGTAATTTTGTAGAAATTAAAAATGCAACTATCGGTAAGAGTACTAAAGTTGGTCATTTGACTTATGTCGGGGATGCCACTTTAGGTAAAGATATTAATGTCGGCTGCGGCGTCGTTTTTGTTAATTATGATGGCGTTAATAAACACCATACCAACATTGGTGATCATTCATTTATTGGTAGTGGATCTAATGTAGTTGCACCACTAGAAGTTGGTGATCATGTATTTATCGCTGCCGGATCAACAATTACAGATAATATTGATTCACACGATATGGGTATTGCTCGTGGTCGTCAAGTGAATAAAAAAGGTTATTTTGACAAATTACCAGTAGCTCATGCACCAGAAATTGATTAGTAAGCGAATTCTTATCGGATTTTAACTTGCAATTTACTTGATTAATATTTAAAATTTTAAGTAGGGAAAATTAAATAACTGGAGGCACATATGTCAGAACATTATTTTGATCCAAAGTTGAAAATTTTTGCTTTGAACTCGAATAAACCATTGGCTGAAAAAATTGCTGATGCTGTTGGTGTTAAATTAGGTAAAACCTCTGTAGATCGCTTTAGTGATGGTGAAATCAGAATTAATATTGAAGAAAGTATTCGTGGAGATCATGTTTACATTGTTCAATCAACATCTGCACCCGTCAATGACAATATTATGGAATTATTAATTATGATTGATGCTTTGCGTCGCGCAAGTGCTAAATCAATTAATGTCGTTATTCCTTACTATGGTTATGCTCGTCAAGATCGTAAAGCACGTTCACGGGAACCAATTACAGCAAAATTAGTTGCTGACATGTTAGAAAAAGCTGGTGCAACAAGAATTTTAGCGCTTGATTTGCATGCTGCTCAAATTCAAGGATTCTTTGATATCCCAGTTGATCATTTAATGGGTGCACCTTTATTAGCTGACTACTTCTTAACCGAAGGATTAGATAAAGATTCTGTTGTCGTTTCACCTGATCATGGTGGAGTGACACGTGCTCGTAAATTAGCAGAATTCTTGAAAGCACCTATTGCAATTATTGATAAACGTCGTCCTAAAGCTAACGTTGCTGAAGTGATGAACATTATTGGTACCGTTGAAGGCAAACGTTGTATCTTAATTGATGATATGGTTGATACGGCAGGAACAATTACGCTTGCTGCTCAGGCTTTAATGGATGCCGGTGCAACTGAAGTGTACGCAAGTGCAACTCATCCGGTTTTATCAGGTCCAGCTGTTGAAAGAATTGCAAAATCACCTATTAAGCAATTTATCGTAACAGATTCAATTCAGTTACCTGAAGATAAGAAAATTGATAAATTAGTTCAAATTTCAGTGGGTCAATTAATTGGGGATGCAATCACGAGAATTCATGAAAACAAACCAGTTAGTCCATTATTTAAAAATCGTTTCCATAATGAAAAATAAAGTTAAGAAAGTTAGATAACTAATGTTGTCTAACTTTTTTTGTATCCAAATTTAGGACATAAAAAAACCGTCAGTCCAGGGAGACTGACGGAAAAAGGGAGTAGAGATAATTAATTTCAGGGGAGAAATTAGTTATGAGTTAGATTAATTTATTCGGGGAAATAAATTAAAATTTAAAAGTTATTAATTAAGGTATGAAGTTATAATAACAAGTAGTTGTGAAGAAAATGTGACGTAAAAAGGAAGAAAGTTCTTCTCGTAGTTAGTACGTTAGAGTAGTAAGCAGTCTGTTTACTTGAATATCTTAGGACTTAATAGATCTTACTAAGAATGATAAACAACATTAAAGTGATTTTTTATTAATATTAGCATTAATTTTATATTATATATAAATTATAAAAGTCTTTTTTAACTTGAATATTATTGTTTTGAGTTAATTATTTATATATAATATTAAATGCGTAAGGGAGAATTTTAAGGAGTTTTTATGAAAAAATTAATGTCATTTATTTTAGTTGCAATATGTGTTTTTGGTATAGCAATTTTAAGTTCAGATCGTGTAGAGGCTAACAATCCGAATTATGTTCATCTTGCTAATAGATGGAATGATCCTTGGGACGAAACTTATAGAATTCAAAAGTGGAGTAAAACTGCGTATGAATTAAACATCAAAAAGATATCGGGAAAAATACGTGTGGAAGCTTGGGGACACTCTTATAAGGCTGGTCGTACAGGAAATGTATCTGTTTCTAAAGGAAAAAAATATGTTATTAAATCTAAAGGACAGACAAAATTAACTAATTATTTAGTAGAGTGGTATGGAACAGGAAACAATGCATATATTGTAAATAGTATTCATGCATATGGTAGTGCTGATGGTAATTGGAAACCTGATAGATAAGAAGAAATAATGTGCTCTCTTACGCATTATATTAAAATAAAAGATTGGTGTGAAAAAAATGAATTCTTATTGGCTGTCGCGTATGGCGAAGAAACAATATTTTTATGGCATATTAGTGGGTTTTGCTTTAATAGTAGTTCACGTGTCTATGGATATGTTACCTAATAGGACTTATCTAGATGGTTCTAATTTAACTTTTACTGTGATTACAACATGGATAGGTATAGGTGGTACTGGTAGCGATTTTTCAGCTTTATTTTATTTGTTATTACCTTTATTTTCAGTGATTGGTTTGAATCTAATTGTCTTCGAGGATAAACAAACAGGTTTTATTAAACAATATGTACAAAAAAAGGGAATTATTAATTATTCTATTCATTCATTTAGCTTAAGCTTTATTTCAGGATTTTTGATTGGGATACTACCTTTATTATTGGATTTATTAGTAGCATGGTGTTTATTCCCTAATCAACCATTAGATGCTGTATTAAATAATAATCTGGGACTTGCATCGAATTCAACATATTTTATGAAGGACCTTTTCCAGCAATCATATACGGGGATTTTATTTTATATTTTACTTGCAGGTTTGTTCGCAGGTGTTTTTTCTGTAGTTGCCGCGAGTGTTAGTTTATATGTAAAAACAATTTATAGTGTGGTTAGTTTTAGTTTTTTACTGTGCTTATTTATAAGTGTTTTAGCTGCTGTATTTCCTTTTTATCTTGCTGCACCTTTGTCGCTTCCTATGGTAGGAGGACCCGCGGAGGGCCTACCTCCTTTATCATTTATTATGGGGATTTTGTTTTTGGTTCTCATTGTAGCTTATCTTTTTAATTTTATGGGAGTAAAACGTAATGCGATTATTTAAAATATATTTAAAAACTAAACGGTCTCGTGACTGGGTAATAGATATTCTTACGTTCTGTTTATTAATTATTTTATCTCTTTTTGAATATTATTTATTTTTAGGTAATGAAAAGAATAGTTCCTTTATTGACGTAGTCCAAGGAGGACTACAAAATAGTTTAAATATTGAAAATATAATGATTCTTTTCTTTCCAATATTGATATTATTACCCTTTCAGGGTTCTAAATTTCCAATTATGTATTATATAAGAAAACCTTTTTCTTTTTTGAGAGTACAAGTGAATTACTTTTATGCCATATATATTTGTGCATTTGTTATCTCTGGAATCCTTTTTTTAATTTTAAATAAGGATAATTTAAAATATAATATAAATGGCTATCAGCTAGTTACAATGGTTATTTATTTTATCGCAATGTATGTTTTTTATAATTTAATAGCGTCCTTTTATTGCCTCACAGGAAATAAAATTATATCGTTATTTTTAATTTATGGTTATTATCAATTAGAAATATTTTTGAACGAAAGAGGGATTAGATTGTTTTTTAATCATGGCATAATCAGTCTTGGATATAGTGTTAACACGTTATATTTAATTCAAAATATATTCTTTATACTACTCTTTTTTATTATTTTGGAGGTTTTTCAAAGATGGATTTTATCAAAAAAAGAATACTCTATAAATTGAAGTTTTTCAGTATCTTAGTTTTTAGAAATATTTATTTAACGATTTATTATTCTAAATGGCGTACGGTGCTCATTTTTATTATGCTAACGATGATGATCATATTGTGCAAAAGAGATCAAGTGAGTGGTATGACGAGCTTACTATATGGTGCTTCGTTAGATACTGAGGGAGAATCTTTTCCTTTATTTTGGTTCATCTTTGTGATTTCTCCAGCATTAGCTATTGGAAATTCACAAATGTTACTATGGAAATCAGATTTTAAAATTCTACATAATATTGGATATAAAAATTATTTATTTAGCAATTTATTGATGTTAGGAATTTATAATAGTTTTTTTTATTTTTTGATAGTGATTATAAACGGTTTTGGTATCTCACATTTAGCTTTCTATAGTTATCTATTTATATTTAGTTTCACCTATCTTGTATTGTTATCAACAGCGTCATTTTTATTAGATGATTTTATACTACCCTTAATAGGGAGTTTAGCAGTCATAATATTAGATGTTTATATTTCTCACATATCCATTATAGACGCAACAATGCTCTCTAGATTTAACCCTAATCATAATTCGGTTAACATTATAATTTTATTAACGATTATATTGAGTTGCATCATTATCTCACTTATAAAAATTAAAGATATTGATTTTATTTAAAGAAAGTAGTGTAAAAATGAAAATAATAGAGTTGAAAAACATTTCCAAAAGAATTAAGCAAAAAGATATTTTAGTAGATATCAATTTATCAATTGAAGAAGGAATCGTTTGTGGATTCAGTGGGCCAAATGGTGCTGGGAAATCCATGATATTTAATACGATTATTGGGTTTGTAAAGCCTACTGAAGGTGAAGTTTGGGTTAATGGAAAATATATCAGAGTAGATGAACTTTTTTCAAGCAGCATTGCTTTTTCTATGGATAGTATTGGTATGTTAGAAGATTTTTCAGTTCTTAAAAACTTGGACTTAATTAATCAACTAAATAGTCATAAAATGACTAAGAATGAATTGAACGAAATGGTAACTTATGTTGGACTAGATCCTAATGATAAGCGTGCGATTAAACACTATTCATTAGGAATGAAGAAAAGGGCCTCAATTGCTTGTTGTTTAATCAATGATGCACCTATTTTAATATTAGATGAACCTAGTAATGCACTAGACGATAGTGGAAAAGACTTTTTGCGTCAGTTAATTATCGATCAAAAAGCAGCAGGGAAAACAATCCTTATTTCTAATCATGATAGTGTTTTCTTAAACGAAGTGAGTGATAAAATCATTCACATTTCAGAAGGTAGAGTTATTCTAAAATGAAAAATAAAAATTCGTGGAAACTAAGTCAGAGAGGATTACTTATTTTGGGAGGCATCTGCTTACTAGCAAGCGCTGTATGGTTATGGAATGCTCATGCAGCAGTAACCGAACAATATAAAAACAGTCAAATTAAGAATGTGTTTGTAACATCTAATCATCAAAAAATAGTAAATGAAAAATTTGTATTTACTAAAATCAAGCATCACGTCACTAAAGACTCAGACGAAGCTTACTACAATGACAGTATTGATGTCGATATTGAATCAAAAAAAGATGGTGACTTTCCACTCGGAGGGCTATTTGTTATGAATAGTTCTTATGATGTGACCCAATCTGATATGCTTAATGAAAAAGGTGAATCTGATTCTTCGCTGCATGTCGGGATAAATCATAAGACTTTAAAAGCAATTATTAGAAAAGGCTCTGGTAATCGTTCTTTTAATTTAGTGTTTTTAACTTCGTCCAAACCAGGTACTAATATAAAATATATCTATCAAAGTGATTTTAAGTGAATATCACTAGGTAAATTAAATTAATTTAGACAGTCCCGGCAGGTAATGCTAGGGCTGTTTTTTACTATTCTTAAAGTATTCAAATTCAACATAAAAAACCGTCAGTCCGGGGAGACTGACGGAAAAAGGGAGTAGAGATAATTAATTTCAGGGGAGAAATTAGTTATGAGTTAGATTAATTTATTCGGGGAAATAAATTAAAATTTAAAAGTTATTAATTAAGGTATGAAGTTATCATAACAAGTAGTTGTGAAGAAAATGTGACGTAAAAAGGATAAAATATGATTACTTTTTTTGTGGGGTGAAAGTATAGGATATATAATATTTTAGTAGTTTTTACATAAAGATTTTCTTAGAATAAAGCACTATTTGAGCTGATTATTAAATACAACTTTTCTACTACCCTTTAAAATTGATAAAGTGTATATTAAAAGGTAGTAAATATAGTTTAAGAAAGTGTTGCTATGGTTCTTTTAGCTCAAGAATTGTTAAATTATAACTTATAAGACTGTTTAAGGCTAGCAGAAGGTAAATGAAAATTAAAGATTCATTTGAATTGTTTGTAACCTATCAAGTCTATTCTATAATATTTTGATTGAATAAGGGTTGAATAATTAGTCAATTAATTAAAGGTGAAATAATTTATGGAATTAAGATACTTTATGAAGAGTCTAATTGAATAGGGAGTGATCCATATCCGGTACAAGATTATAATATTATATTAAAAAATTTAGAGAGCCTGACTTTGATTATGCAGGAGAGTTACCCAAAATATCTATGGCTTTTAGTACGTCTAGTACAGTAACTAGTGTTGGGGCAGAACTTGGGGTAACTTTAGTTACTATTTTCATAGTCTTTGTAGGTTCCTTAATAATATAGAAGGAGAAGAATATGATAGAATTTGAGATAAAAGTATTAATATTTTTATTAATTGGTACGCTTGTATTTATGATTTTAAAAATGCGGAAATATAAAAAAGAAATTACCGAACTTAATGATGTGGAAAAGAAGCAACAAGAACAAATAAGTAGATTAGAAGGGAAAAATAATGAATAGTTATGATCTAGTTTATCTTGTTATGCCTTTAGTATTATTTTGTATTTGGATTGCTTTCTACATTTACTTATGTGTATGTTTATATAAATATAAGAAAGCTAGACGAAAAGTAATAATTAGTTCTGCTAAACTTAATGAATTAACAACAAAAAAGATATTAGAACTAGAAAAAAAGTTAAAAAAATAGAATAAAAACTAATTAAAAAGAGAAGTAATCAGAAATCAATCTGGAGACTTCTCTTTTTAATTTATTATAGAGCTAATCGATTCTCAGAATAGTCTTGTGTCTAATCTGAGAATATAACCAATTAGGTTGGGCATTAAACTTAGACTTCAAACGTATATTTAATTAGAGACAGTACTCGTAATGTTAAAAAGGGGGACCAAAATAATCTTAGATTGTTATTTATTACTACAGATTATAACGCTTGAATATTATGATTTTATAGTCGATACACTTTAATTTTAAGGGTATAAAAAAACCGTCAGTCCGGGGAGACTGACGGAAAAAGGGAGTAGAGATAATTAATTTCAGGGGAGAAATTAGTTATGAGTTAAATTAATTTATTCGGGGAAATAAATTAAAATTTAAAAGTTATTAATTAAGGTATGAAGTTATCATAACAAGTAGTTGTGAAGAAAATGTGATGTAAAAAAGATAAAATATAAGTAAAATAAAAAAACTTGATTCCGATTAAAAATCAGAATCAAGTTTTTATTAATTATTATTTAGTCTTCTTTTGCAATTTTTTCTTCAATTTTTTTTGATGCTTCTCGAGGTAAGTCACTATCTCTTTCAGCTAGTAAGTTACGGATATCTTTTAAATATTCTTCTGTAGGTGTTAATGTCGTTTCTGAAGATTCTTCTTCCTTATCATTAGATCTACTTGTTGCATTTCTAAGTGCTGTGATTCCTTTAAGCAACATAAAGATAACAAAGGCTACGATTATAAAGTTAATGACATCGTCTAAAAATTGTCCGATTTTGAAAGTTGTATCACCAATTGTGAGAACGATCCCTGACAAGTCAACTTTACCGACGACAAGTGCAATGATAGGACCAATGATGTTAGTTGTGAAAGACTTAACGATTGTTGTAAATGCACCACCAATAATAACAGCGACTGCCAAATCCATCACATTTCCGCGAGTGATAAAATCTCTAAATTCTTTTAACATGTTTGATGAGTCTCCTTTAATTTGGTTAACTGTATCTTAAAGTATAACGGATTTTATAGGATAAGTGAACTGAAAATTGTGAGTTAATAGGTTTGAATGATATAATCAAAGCACAAATTAAAAGCGAGCGAGGAACTAACTATCATGAAACAGGCTAAAAGGAATGTCACATTTTTATTAAGTGTACTGGCAATCATTACTGCGATTATCTGGATCCGTGTTGGAGGGGATAGTTTTTCTTTATCTAATGTATATTTTTATATTGGCATTATATTAATTCTAGTCGGCATTATATTAATTTTGAGCCAAGCACAACTATTCGCTGGCTGGTTTAAACGACGAGATAAAGGTGAATCTAAAGAAGATTATAATGAACGTAAAATTGATGTTAAAAGTGTAGGAAGTAAAAAAAATCGTCCGCTTAAAATATCACCATTGATGCGTAGTTGTTTTATTGTTGGTGCATTATTGATTTTGATTGCTGTATTAGTGACTATTTAAACTAGGGAGATGATGTCATGAATATTTTTTTGGGTATTATCATCGTTTTGTGTTTTGCTGTAGGAGCATACTTTGTAGATGGTGGATTTGCAGAAAATGCTGGATCATTATATAAACAATTTAAGCAATCAAAGTTATCTTTTAGAGAATTTATGCGATTGTTGTTTAGAAGATAATTCGCCAAAAAAACGGACCTAACTTTGATTATTCAAAGTTAGGTCCGTTTTTAATTTATTTAATCAGCTAATGCATATTTTTGGATTGCTTTAGCAACACCTAACTCAACGTTAGTAGCAGTTACTGCTTGAGCATTATCTTTAACTTCTTGAATGGCGTTACCCATGGCAACACCTAGACCTGCTGCTTGGATCATTGATAAATCATTACCTTGATCACCAAGTGCCATAACCTCGTCTTTGGTGAAACCTAATTTATCAGCCAAGGACATAACGGCATTTCCCTTGCTGGCATTTTTGTTTAGGAGTTCTAAAAAGTAAGGTTCACTTTGAACGTAGTAATAATTATCGGTAATTTTTGCGGGTAATTCCTTAACGACACGTGTAATAACTTCAGGATAATCAATATACATCATTTTCGAAATGACGATATTCTTGTCCATTTCTTCAGGTTTTCGGAAACGAATAGGCATTTGAACTAAGAATGACTCTGCCACAGAATATTCACTGATATCAGCATTAGGTGTATACATTAATGCTTGATCTTCAGCATGAACATGGACGTTTAATTCACGACTTGTTTCTTCGATTATGTTGTAATCATTAATATCTAACGTATGATGAATTAAAACTTCACCAGAGCCTGAAACTTGAACTAAAGCACCGTTAAAAGTAATAACAAAATCATCATCTGATGTTAAACCGAGTTTTTCTAAGTATTTTGTAACGCCTGTTAAAGGACGTCCGGTACAAAGGACAACTTTGATGCCAGCAGCTTTAGCAGCTTTAATAGTAGTAATAGTTTCTGGGGCGATTTCTTTTTTATCATTAACGAGAGTACCGTCAATATCGATTGCGATTAATTTAATTGTCATGTTGTGTATTCTCCTTTGGGTTGATTAAAGTATCATTATTAAGATAAGTTCTAAATTGTGTATAAATGTCAGTGAATAAATCGTTCTCTGATTTTACTAATTCTCTTGGGAAGAAGAAACGACGGTCGCCTGATACTTTACCAGTAATAGAAGCAACGAGGTCACTGACGCTAGATAATTCAACAAGTGAACCATCTTCTTGAGCTAATTCGATTTGGGTGCGCGGCTTATCTTTGGTTGGATCATAGGCATCATAAGGTAAGTCGTAACTGTCATTTTCTGCCGTATAGTAGTCAGGTTGAAAGCCAGCTGATTCAATAAGACGTTCTAGAGTAGGTAATAAATCAACAGTCTCTTCATCAAATTTGATTGATTTAAATGGTTTGCGATCCAGGAAACGGACAGCTAAGTCACTTAAGATATTATCAGTATTTTGACGCCATTCCGTGAAGTAAGTGGTTAAAACACCGTCATCTAATTGTAAATAATCATCTAATGAAAATTCATTTTTAAAAAGTGGAATCAATAATTTTGGTGAATCCTCGGCACTTAAGCGATTATTTTCGTATAGGTATTTAGCCCGATTTAATAAATGACTTAAAATAACTTCCATTGATCTAGAAATAGGATGGAAATAAACTTGGACGTACATTTGGAATCGGCTGACAATATAATCTTCAACGGCATGCATCCCATTGATATCAAATGCAATCCCGCCTTTATAAGGACGCATCACACGTAAAATCCGAGTTAAGTCAAATGTACCATAATTTGTACCAGTGTAGTAAGAATCACGTAATAAGTAATCCATTCGATCAGCGTCTATTTGACTCGAAATCAATTGGACAACTTGTGGATTAGGGTACGTTTTTTGAATAACACTTGCCACTTTTTCTGGGAAATCAGCAGAAACTTTTGCTAAAACTTGATTAATCTCAGTTGATGGATCAGTTAAAATTTGAGCAGTGATAGCTTCGTGGTCCGTTTTGAAAATGTGCTCGAAAGTATGTGAGTATGGACCATGGCCGATATCGTGTAAAAGAGCAGCGCATAACGCCACTAATTTTTCGGAGTCGTCCCATAAACCGTCGCCAGCTTCTTTGCTTGGATAATTTCGTTGGAAATTATCGCAGATTCGACGTGTGATTTCATAAACACCCACGGAATGGGTGAAACGTGAATGTTCCGCTCCATGAAAAGTTAATGAAGTTGTACCGAGCTGTTTAATTCGGCGTAAACGTTGGAATTCTTTAGTATTAATTAAATCTAAAATAACTTGATGTTGCACATAAATGTAATCGTGAATAGGATCACGTAACACTTTTTCTCTAGCAAGTAACGGCGATTGTTCGAGCAATAGAATCCCTCCTCGAAAATTTAGATAGTAAATAAGTTCGTAATACTTCTATTATAACGAACATTCGTAATTTAGTCATGACATAATGATGATTATAGGTAACGACATTCATTTAAATCTAAGTTATAATACAGTGAAACGATAAGGTGAATGGAGGAATTAAGTTGTATGGCAATCACGTTAGATAAACAAATTGCGATCCATTTGGAAACAATTAAAACACAAGAAGGCGAAGTTGAACGCTATGTCATCGAAACAACGGGACAACTCGTTCGTTTAGGCGATGGGATGTATATCAGATATAAAGAAGAAGACGCAGAGTCTGGTAAAAAAAATCCAGTTACCTTTAAATTGCAAGATGATGGTGAAATTCAATTAACTCGAGAAACAGATGATATACGCACAAAATTAATTTTTTTAGCGCAAAAAAAAATTAATGGGGTTTATAAAACAGCGTATGGTCGTATTCCAATTGAAATTGAAACAACGCAATTAAAAAGTCAGTTAAATAGCCAACCAATTTCGGGATCACTTGATATTGATTATCGCTTAACAACAAGCGGTGAATTGTTGGGAGACTATAATATACGATTGCAATTTACGGCATAAAAATGTATGATTAAGAGTAGACTTTTGGAAAGGACGTGTGCTAGTTGGAGCTTAAACAATTCGATGGCCAAAACAAAGACGAGTTATCAATGATCGAGGTTGCTCACGCAATCTTATCGCAACATGGTGACGTCATGGGTTTTGCTGACTTAACTAATGAAATCCAAACATATCTTGGTAAAAATGATTTAGAAGTGAGAGATCGCTTATCACAATTTTACACAGATTTAAATGCTGATGGTAGCTTCATTTCACTTGGAGAGAACTTATGGGGATTACGTTCATGGTATCCCTTCGATTCAATCGATGAAGCTGTTGCTCATGTAGAAGATGAAGACGATGAAGATCGTCCTAAACGTAAAAAACGTAAGAAAGTTAATGCTTTCTTAGCAGATGCCGCTGATGATGATGACGTTATTGATTACAATGATGATGATCCTGAGGACGACGATTTAGATGCAACTTATGAAGATGACGACGAAGATGATGATGAAGATACAGAAATTAAAGGTTATGATAAAGATTTAGATGAAATAGCTGATAGTAATTCTGATGATGAAGAAGAATTACCAGAAGGTATTGAAGATCAATTATCTGAAATATCCGATGAAGATGCAGAAGACGACGAGGAAAATAATTAAAAGGACTTGACGATTTCGTCAAAACCCTGTAATATATTTTTTGGGCGCCTCGCAGGTATTTCTTGCGAGGACAAACGCACGGTTGATACAAGCTCCCTACACTGATTAGATTATTCTACTCGGCTTAGGGGGCTTGTTGTTTTTTATAGACATAATGAACAATAACTATCAGGCCACAAACACAGAATCCCCACAAAAATTAACCCAAAGGAGATTTATAATGACCAAATATATATTTGTTACAGGTGGCGTTGTTTCGTCAATTGGTAAAGGGATTGTTGCAGCATCTCTTGGCCGTTTATTAAAGAATAGAGGCTTGAAAGTTACTATTCAAAAGTTTGATCCTTATATCAATGTGGATCCAGGAACAATGAGTCCCTATCAACATGGGGAAGTTTTCGTAACTGATGATGGTACAGAGACTGATTTAGATCTTGGTCATTATGAACGTTTTATTGATATTAACTTAAATCAATATTCAAACGTAACGACTGGTAAAATTTATTCAGAAGTTTTACAAAAAGAACGTCGTGGTGATTATTTGGGTGCCACAGTTCAAGTTATACCACATATTACAAATACAATTAAAGAAAAAATTATGCGTGCTGGAACAACAACGGATTCTGATGTTGTAATTACTGAAATAGGTGGAACTGTTGGTGATATTGAATCATTGCCTTTCCTTGAAGCATTACGTCAAATGAAAGCTGATGTCGGTTCAGATAATGTTATTTATATTCATACAACATTGATTCCTTACCTAAAAGCTGCAGGTGAAATGAAAACGAAACCTACACAACATAGTGTTAAAGAATTACGCGGATTGGGTATTCAACCAGATATGTTGGTTGTTCGGACTGAAGAACATATCTCGCAAGATATGCGTAATAAATTAGCTAATTTCTGTGATGTTGAACCAGAAGCCGTTATTGAATCAATGGATGTTGATACATTATATACGATTCCTTTAGCGTTACAAAAACAAAAAATGGACCAAATCGTTGTTGATCATTTGAAATTAACAACACCAGAAGCAGATATGACTGAATGGCAAAAACTTGAAACACAAGTTTTAAATTTGAAGAAAACAATCAATATTGCGTTGGTTGGTAAATATGTTAAATTGCCAGATGCTTATATTTCTGTTGCCGAAGCATTGAAACATGCTGGATACACTGTTGATGCTGATGTTAAAATCACAATGGTTGATGCAGAAAAATTAGATGAAAGTAATATTGTTGAAACGTTGCAAGATGCTGATGGAATCATCGTTCCAGGAGGATTCGGTAATCGTGGACTTGAAGGGATGATTCTTTCAATTCAATATGCGCGTGAAAATAATGTTCCATTCTTAGGTGTTTGTCTTGGTATGCAAATGGCATGTATTGAATTTGCACGTAACGTTGTTGGGCTCCAAGGCGCACATTCAACTGAAGCTGTTCCAGAAACACCACATAACATTATCGACTTGATGACAGATCAAGAAGATGTTGAAGATATGGGTGGAACACAACGTCTTGGTTTATATCCATGTAAATTAAAACCAGGAACGGTAGCAGCTGCAGCTTATGATAATCAAGAAGTTATCCAAGAACGTCACCGTCATCGTTATGAATTTAATAACGAATACCGTGAACAACTTGCTGATAAAGGATTGGTTTTTGCTGGAACATCTCCAGATAATCGTTTAGTTGAAGTTGTTGAAATTCCTGAAAATAAATTCTTTGTGGCAGCTCAATACCATCCAGAATTTTTATCAAGACCACAACGTCCAGAAGGTTTATTCCAAGCCTTTGTGAACGCTACAGTTTAATAAATGTAATTGAAAGAGATAATAACAATTTGTTATTATCTCTTTTTTTATGTCTAAAAGGGTTGTATTTAATATGTGTACTATGTATTATAGTACACATGGATGAGGTGAGATAATTGCAAATTAATAAGACGAGTAGTAAACCGTTTTATGAACAATTGATATCAGGTATAAAAGAAGATATTTTTAAAGGAATTTTGCAGACAGAAGACAAGTTGCCGTCAGTTAGAGAAATGGCTAAAATTCATGAAATGAATCCAAATACGGTTAGTAAAGCGTATAAAGTTTTAGAATCACAGGATGTAATCGTGACAGTTAAAGGTCGAGGGACATATGTCAAAGCCAATAATGAGAGCAATCGCGATGAACGACAAATCCAAAAAAATCGTGAGGCATTGTTAGATACGATTAAAGAAGTGACCTATCTCGGTGTCCAAGAAGATGAGATTCAGGGTTGGGTTAAGTCGTATTTTGAAAAGGAGGACTAAGAATGGGATTTGAAATTAAAGGTTTATCAGAGAAAATTAGTGACAAAGAGATACTTAATGATATTAATATGTCTTTAGTCCCAGGGGAAATAGTGGGTCTAATTGGTCGTAATGGAGTTGGTAAAACAACCTTATTCAGATCAATTTCAGGCCAATACATACCAGATCAAGGTGATATTTTAATTGATGATCAATGGATGAAAGAAGATTCATCATTGAAGGAAAAACTCTTTTATTTAGATACACAGAATAATTTTTTAGACAGCTACACAATAGATAAGATTGTCGAATTCTATGAACTCGCTTATCAAACGTTTGATCGTCAAAAATATGATAATTGGGTCACAGAATACAACCTACCTAAACAAACAAAATATCGTCAATTTTCTAAAGGGATGCAAGGATTATTTAATATTATTTTGGCCTTTTCCACTGGTGCACCATATGTTATTTTAGATGAACCACTGGACGGGTTAGATGTAATTGTCCGTAAACAAGTTTTCCAAATTATTATTGATGCCGTTGCTGAAGACCAGCGAAGTGTACTTATTTCTTCACATAATTTAGAAGAATTAGATCGATTAATCGATCGCGCAATGGTTTTAAAAGATGGACATATTGTGAGTGATTATCGTTTGGAAGACACGCGTTCAGAATCACGAAAAGTTCAATTGGTGTTTAAATCAAAAGAAATTCCAGCTTTCATTAAAGAAAATAGCCGAGCAATGAGTATTCAAGGTCGTGTCGTCACTGTTTTATTTGAACACTATTCAGATGAAATTGAAGCTCAAATTGAAGCTGAAGATCCGGCATTATTCGAAGAATTACCGTTAACGTTGGAAGATTTATTCCGAGCAAGTCTTTCGGCTAAAGAAAATACCGGAGGTGGGAAGTAGTGACAGTTAATAGAAGATTGAATCAGATTATTTGGCAGAGATATAAGTGGATTGTTTTATCACTTGTTGCACTTATTGTGGTTGTTATGGGGTTTACACTACATAATTCGGTTGACACTACGGGAATAGACGCGGCCAATCTTACTTATACAGAGTTTGTTCAAAGTGAAAAAGATTCGGCAAAAGCGGATCATCGTAAAATAGGTTCAGTTAGCAGAGCAACATATGAAAAAAATAATATTAAAATAAAAGATGTAAGTATTCATGATGGTACATTTCAAAATGCAAAAACAGCACTAGTTATTTTTAGTCTGGGTGCTATCTTATTAGGGATATTTACTAATATGTATGATATGCAAACTAAATTTAATGAATTTATATTTTCAAGCTCATTTTCTAGAAAACGCATTTTCTTAAAAAAAATTGGTCTAATGTTACTACCTGCCTTACTTACTTTTATTGTAGGTTCAATTATAACAACATTTGTTGCTGATGTAGCTATCTCAGTAAGTAATCCAAATTTTATATCAGATAGAATGATACATTTATTCTTAGATAGTAGTCAATTGATTGCGCTATACAGTGTTGGCCTTGTGGTAGGTGTTTTAGTTCGTCGGGTTGTAGCATCTGTCGTCACTGCGTTGGGATTCACTGGCTCGGCCTTGATATGGTTTGCTTACTTTGAAGGATTCATTTTTGATCAAACGCAAGACATGTCTAATACTTATTATCTTGTACTAGGATTTATATACTTGATTGCTGGGTTATTGATGATAGTGATGGCAGTTCATTATTTCAACAAATTATCATTAGAACAGGATAGTCCTTATTTACAATTCGATTATTTAAAACTACCACTACTCATTTTTACAACGGCTTATATAGCTATTTTAATGGCTGTAGTTAATTATGATACAATTGGGGAAAAAATAGGATATGGCTTGATAAGCGGCTGTATTACAGTCATTGTTGCTTATATTGTTATTTATCGTCCACAAAATATTAGTCAAAAATTGCAACGTATTTTTTCGAAAAATAAAAAATAAAAGTAAAATGGCTACCTATTTCTCTAAGAATAGGTAGCCATTTTGACCTTACAGACTTGTTAGTATGTAATAAAAGGGAATTGTGCTAAACTACTGTTTATAGGAATGTAAAAGCAATTATTGGGAGGGATTCAATTTGAAAGAAATGTTAACAATAAACAATTTAACTAAAAGTTTCGGTAAAAAGGTAGTCCTCAAAGGTATTAATTTTACAATCGCAGAAGGTGAGATTGTTGGGCTTGTTGGTGCTAATGGCGCTGGTAAAACAACCATCATGAAATCAATTCTTGGATTATCAAATTACCAAACTGGAGAAATAACAATTGACGGTAAAATTGTATCAACAACTAGCCATCAAGGGTTAGAAGAAGTTGGTGCCTTAATTGAATATCCTGGTATCTATCCATTTTTAAGTGGCTATGATCATTTAAAATTATTCTCTGAAATCAATACCAAAGAAGAATTAGATGAAATTGTTGCTGATTTGCATATGACAGATTACATTAATCGTAAAGCTAAATCATATTCATTAGGAATGAAGCAAAAATTAGGAATTGCATTAGCTTTATTAAATAGACCAAGATTAATTATTTTAGATGAACCTATGAACGGATTAGATCCTCAAGCAACACGTGATGTCCGCGAACTTGTTTTAAAGTTATCTAAACGCGGGACAGCGTTCTTGATTTCAAGTCATATTTTAGGTGAATTAGAGAAAATTGTTGATCACTTTATTATTTTAAATGAAGGTAAAATAATGAAAGCAATGTCTACTACTGAATTAAGTGATAGTAGTAAGCGATATGTTTTACTAGAGACGACGTCAAACGAGCAAGCTAAAGTTCTTTTAAAGGCCGCTAATTATGAATTGGCAGTTGATCAAACAGTTAAAGTAAAGGTAGACGAACAAGATACTTTAGCAAATATTATCCAAGTGCTCTACGATAATAAAATTCAAATAAATGATGTACGTCATCAAGAACATGATATGGAAGAATCACTATTGAATTTATTAGATAGTAATGACGGAGGTAAGGCTTAATGTTAACTTTAGTTAAACAAGAATTATTTAAGTTAGGTAAAAAGAAATCTACAGCGATTATATCAGCGATATTACTTGTTTTTATTTTTGGGGTAGCACTTTTAACAAAAATATATAGTTCGATTTTCGATCCAGCAAGCATGGTACAAAGTGGATTTGGATCTATTCAATTAATTATTTTCATTTTAATTGCGTCAGCAAGTGTTATTATTGCTATGGAAACACAGTTTGGTACAATTAAGGATTTGCTTTATCGGAAATATTCACGTGGAGCTGTTTTAGCTAGTAAATGGCTTACAATATTAATCTATTCGATTTATTTGAATGTTTTAATATTCGTGGCTTCAATTATAGCTAAATTAGTGCTTTTACCAATGGTATCCTTGTCAGATAAAATAGATAACCAAACGATTGTTATGTCTTTAATAACAACGTTAGTGGGGAATTTTATTAGTACCTGGTTGATTTTAAGTTTGGTATTATTATTGGCTAGTATCTTTAGTAGTTCAGGTGCTTCGATTGCAGCTGGTATTGTTTTTTATTTCTTAACATCTATTTTATCAGGAATCCAAATGTTAGCTATTGCTAAATGGGATTGGATTAAATGGAATCCACTTAATATGATGAATTTAAGTAATCAGTGGGCAGACGGACAGGAGTTTGAAAAACTAACTCAATTAACGAATAACGAATTGATTATAGGTAATCTAGCTTATACGGCACTATTTTTATTTTTAGGTTATTTTGTTTTCAAACGTAAAAATGTTTAAAAAAAGTGTATCGTCAATTAATTTTTGACGATACACTTTTTTTGTCCAATAATTATGAGTAGCTTAAAATGACTATTACTAAAGATACAAGTCAAATACTGCAATCTGTGGAGGTACTAGGAATCGAGCTGAGATTCGAGATGTTCCAATACCACTATTAACATATAATTTTGTATTGTTCTTTAGTGTATAAAGGCCACTAGAGTAGCCACCATCTCCGTCATGATCAGATAATAATCCTTTATTAGTGAAAGGAATACGAATTTGGCCACCATGTGTGTGACCACTTAAAATTAAATCGACGGTATTAAATGAACCATTTGACAAACTAGGTTCATGAGCCATTAAAATATGGTACGTTGAATTGGATTTATCAGGAGCTACTGTCGTTTGGACATCGGGGATACCTAATTGAGAGTCATCTACACCACCCAACCAAATGGATGAATTTCCACCTACATTGATAGTCGTTGAACTATTTTTAAGGACAGTAAAACCACCTTGATTCATTACAGTAGTGTAAACTCTGGCTGCACCGCCACCGTAATCTTTATTTCCATATACTGCGTATTTTCCATAGGTTGATTTAATTTCACTTAGTTTTTGAACAATAGCTGTTACGGGATGGTATTGATTGTAATTGCTGAATAAATCACCTGTAAATAAGACCAAATCTGGTTTTTCTTGATTGATTTTATTAACAATTTTTCCGAAATTTTCAGGTGTATAATCATCTGCTATTTCGACATCACTAATTTGCACAATTTTAAGTTTCTTTTTAGTAGTATCTGCCTTATTTAAAGCAATATTTTTAACGACAACGCGGTAAGGCTCTATTTTAAATGCGTAAAAGGTACATGCGGCACTTACTATTAATAGGATGAAAATGACACTTAATATTTTTTTCTTCGTGATAGTATCATGCCTCCGTTTGATTAGTTAACTAAAAAAACCTACAGTAAGATTTTTAGTCTAAAACTGTAAGTTCTTCTTAAAACCTATATGGTTAGTTTTATTTATGAAATCCAAGAACTAATAGCTGACCAGATAGCGTTAAAAAATGAAACAATTGCGTCCCAAATTTTTTGTAGGAAGTTTCGATTTTCAGCTGTGTCTAATTTGCTGAAAATATCTTTAGCACCATCTTGAATATTTGTTGCAACTTTACTTGCTTGTGATTTGAAATTTGATGAATCTAAAGCACCTGAATCACGAATCTTGATTAACACGGCAATAATATCTTGTTTTTGATTATCAGTAATGACATTTGTTAAGTTATTATTTGTGATTTGGTTATTTACAATAGTAGTAATTTGATTATTTGTAATAGAACTACCTTCTTTAGCCATATCATTTTTAGCACCGGCTACAGCGTTATTCAATTGTGAATCAGTATACCCATCTTTGCTTTTATTGGCTTGTGTAATGTCACTTAAAGTCGACATTTCATTTTGTGCGGCAGTGACTTGTTTTGTATTTAGAGCGTCCCCGTTTGTAGCGAAGGCTGCATAAACACCAGCTAAAGCACCTGATCCATCTATTGGTGTAGCAGAAGTGACATAGATATTGGCATCAGTTACACCAGCTGTTAATGCGGCGTTTTTATATTGGTTTTCTGTAATTGTGGTGATGTTATTTTTACCATTGTAGTCTAAAATTTCAACGTTGATACCAGAACCACTGCTCGTTTTTTGAACCATAGCAGATGACCAGACACCTGAAGTTGATGTAAATGAGCCACCAGAACTATTGAGATATTTAACTAAAGTTGCGCCATTTACGGGTAATGTCGAATATGAAGAACTACCGTTTAAGCTAGCTGTTAAAGTTGAAAGTGTTCCTGATTTTTGTGAATCTGTTAAACTTGTTCCTAATGTGACAACTGGATTTGACCAGTCAGTTGTTGTGCCCGATGTTGATGAAGCTGAGCTTGAATCATTAGTTGCAGCAGAGGCAACAGATCCTAGACTCAAGACAGCTAATGTTGTAAGAGTTACTGTATAAATTAATTGTCTGAATTTCATAATGGTTTGCTCCTTAAATAGCATGTATTTTAATTTTATTATACCTATCTGATGAAGGAATCATAATAATTGAGTTTGAATAATAGAAAAAATTAAGATTTATCATCATTGAGAGATTTCTTTGTAAGTGAGACAATGAGCGCATCATTTAATCTAGCAACATAATTTTGAGTAGTATGGTATGACTAATTTAAATAAAACTAACGACTGAATGGGAGAATAACGATGACAAAAAAGATGACGGATACCTTTAGATTCAGGCGGGGATTGGAATTGAAAAATAGAATCTTAATGGCGCCAATGACCGTTAAGATGAGCTACTATGATGAAGTTGTTACACATGATGAATCAGATTATTATGCACTACATTCAGGCGAAGTTGGGGCTGTTATTACGGCAGCTACCAGTGTCCAAGCAAATGGAAAAGGTTGGGAAGGCTCACTTGCCATCTATGATGATAAGTTTATTCCCGGGCTAACGAGATTGGCATCGGCAATCAAAAAGAATGGGACTAAAGCTATTTTACAAATTTTCCATGCGGGTCGTATGACAAATTCAACGGTACTTAGAGGACAATTACCAGTTTCAGCCAGTGCTGTTGCGGCAGAAAGACCAGACGCAGAAATTCCTAAAGCATTGTCAGAAACTGAAATTTTAGAGTTGATTGAATCCTTTAAATCAGCAACAAAACGAGCAATTAAAGCGGGATTTGATGGCGTTGAACTGCATGGTGCGAATACGTATTTACTACAACAATTTTTTTCACCACACTCAAATAGACGTCATGATGCTTGGGGTGGCACGCTTGATAAGCGATTTAAATTCATTAATGATGTAGTTGATGGTGTTATTGAGAGTGTTGATCAATCAGGTGTAAAAGATTTTATTGTTGGTTACCGCTTTTCGCCTGAAGAATATGAAAAGCCAGGTATTAGTATGGAAGATTCAATGATTTTGATTGATAAACTTGCTGATAAAAAATTAGATTATCTACATATCTCATTAGGTAAGTATAATAGTGTTTCGAGAAATATAAATTTCAATGAAAAATCAAGAATGGATTATGTCCAAGAAAAGATAAATGGTCGTGTTCCATTAATCGGGGTAGGAGATGTTCGGACTCGGGAAGATGTTAATGGTGTTTTGGCTAACGCTGATTTAGTAGCCGTTGGTCGTTCACTCTTAATTGATCCTAAGTGGACATCAAAGTTATTGAATGGACAAGAAGAAACTATAAAAAGAACCTTAGCTAAAAATGATCGGGAAAAATTAATGGTTAGCGATGGTGCTGTTGAATTTTTAAAAGATATGATGCCTGAGCGGTTAGTTGATTAAAAAACAAAACTAAATCTAGACAAATAGTGTGTTGCAAATTTAATTTGCCGCATGCTATTTTTAGTTGCGGCCCTTTCAACTAGCGGTTGCCTGTTGCACCCCTTGCTGTATGCTAATATTTGAGATGTTAAATAGAGGAAAGAAGGTTATAGGGATGAAAATTATATTTGCGGAACAACTCGTTAAAATACGTAAAGAGAAAAAAATGTCACAAGAAGAATTGGCAAATCAATTGTTTGTATCAAGACAAGCTGTATCAAAATGGGAAACAGGAGAAGCTGAACCTGATTTGGGAAAAATTGAATCGGTAGCCAAAATTTTAGACGTCCCTGTAGAAATATTACTTTTTGGTGGCGATGCCAGTGAAAAAAACGTCAGAGTTTAAAACTAGAATTAAACGATTTATAGAAGAAGATGAATCAGATAAAGATTGGCACGAAAATCATAGATGGCGTGAGTGGCAATATAAACCGATTAATAATGGGTGGGAATTCCTAGCTCGCTATTACTGGATTATTTTTGCACTCATTGGCATGATTGCATGGGGGATTATGGGTCTAAAATAGATATGATAATAAAGAAGCTTTCAATACTTGTCTACAAACAAGTATTGAAAGCTTCTTTATTTTACCGGAACAACTTTTATTTCAGTTGAGTCATCATGAATGACAATGTATAACGTTTGAGTTTCTTCTTTATCAAAGAAACCGAGATTAATACAGGGTAAACCATCGATTTCTTCCACGCCAACGAAACGATCCGTAAATATCTGACGAACCATTTTACCCATTTCTTTATGGGCATTTGCTTTAGCGGCAGCTGTTTTAAGTGTAAATCCAGAGTCTAAGTAAGATTTAATTAATCGAATAATTGATAAGGTATGGTAAGAATATTTTCTATTCTGATTTTTATTAGTATTAATAGAATCAATAAAGCCTTTTTGTTCCCAATAACGAATTTGACTCTGAGTGAGCCCAGTTGTTTCGGCAATTTCACCGATTCCGATTGAAAATGTATCATTCTTCATAATAACGGCCATTCTTTTTGCATAATCTTTAATGTTTGCAATATCGTCCATATCTGCCAAACGAATATACCTCCTAAATAAAAATTTATCTAACAATCTCATTGTGATGTTTACTATACTGATTATATATATATTAAAACGTTTGTCAACTTACTTGACATTAAAGCGAGATAGTCTTATATTAGTCTTCGAAGATAAATTAAAGAAAAAGAAGGTTTTAAGTATGGATGGATTAGATGCAAAGGGTAAACCATATAATCGCCCCATGCTAATTGCAATTTTATTAGTAGGGACATTTTGTACGGTTTTGAATCAAACAATTTTAGCAACTGCATTTCCAACATTAATGGATGAATTTGACGTAACAACGTCAACTGTTCAATGGTTAACAACAGGATTTATGTTAGTCAACGGGATTTTAATTCCAGTTAGTGCATGGTTAAGTAGTCGTGTAAATACCAAATGGTTATACATAGGTGCTATTGGTATCTTTGAATTAGGAACAGTTTTAGCATTTATCGCACCTAATTTTGGGGTATTGTTAACAGCTCGCTTAGTTCAAGCAGTCGGTGTTGGGGTAACAATGCCTTTATTACAAACGATTATGCTTTCAATTTTCCCACCCGAAAAACGTGGTGCTTCAATGGGACTTGCCGGTTTAGTTATCGGACTAGCTCCTGCAATTGGACCTACACTTTCAGGTTGGGTTATTGATAATGCTTCATGGCGTGATCTTTTTGGTATGATTATTCCATTAGTAGGAATTGTTTTTGTGGCTTCTTTCTGGTTTATGAAACCGGTCATCAAAACACACAAATCTAAAATTGATGTCTTATCATTGATTTTATCAACAATTGGATTTGGTGGCTTACTTTATGGATTCTCAACAGTTGGAGATAACGGCTGGGGAAGTACCTCAGTACTTAGTTTCCTTGTTGTGGGTGTTATTTTTATTGGTTTATTCATATGGCGTCAATTAACAATGGAAAATCCTTTCTTGGAATTACGTGTTTTTGCTTCCCAAGAATACACAATTGCAGCCGTTTTAAGTTCAATTGTTAACATGGCTATGATCGGTGTTGAAATGATTCTACCAATGTATCTCCAAATTGTACGTGGAGATAGCGCATTTGAGTCAGGATTAACCTTATTGGCTGGTGCTTTAATGATGGGGATTATGAGTCCGATAACGGGACGATTATTCGATATTTATGGTGCTAAGAAATTGGCAACTGGTGGTATGTTCTTATTAACACTTGGTACAATTCCATTCGTTTTCTTAACAAAAGATACGCCAACTTTATACATCACAATTATGTATGCAGTTCGTATGTTTGGGATTTCAATGGTTATGATGCCAACAACAACATCAGGGATGAATGCATTACCAGCTAACTTGATGGGTCATGGAACGGCTGTTAATAATACAGCTCGTCAAATCGCAAGTTCAATCGTAACAGCGGTTATGATTTCCGTTCTAACAAATGTAACAACAGCTGCATTACCAGCTAAATCAATGCTTAAATCGGCACCATTAGATTACAAAACAAAAGCTATTGATGCGACATTAAGTGGTTATCATGCTGCCTTTATCATCGCAGTCGTTTTCTGTGTGGTTGGGCTCGGATTTTCATTCTTCTTAAAATCAAAACAACAAGTTTTAAAAAATGGAGGTAATAAATAATGATTATTTTATTATTAATTCTTTCAATTATTTTATTCTTCCTTACGTGGAACCTCATCCGTAATAATGTACTGAGCTACATTTTAGGTGGCATTTTTGCACTTTGTATTATTCTTACAGGTGGCTTAATTGTTGCTAACTACAGTGCACATTATGGAATGGAAAAAGTAACGACAACTAAGACAGAACAATTAGCTTCTAGTTCTAAAGAGATGGACATGTTACTATATCAGCCTATCGGTACAGATGGATCTGAAAAAGTCGTTATTTATAAAAATACGGCATCACAAAAGAAAACAAAGGCAACTAAGACAGACGATACAACTAGCAAGATTGTTGAAAATGCTAAGAGTAACAAATTAGTTACTAAAGAAACCCGTTGGACTTATAAAGGTAATGGGTATCGATTAATGTTTGGTATCGCTAATAACGATAAAACTTTAGTAAAACGTACGCATACATTCTACGTTAAAAAGAGTTGGACAACATTAACGGTTAAGCAAGCTAAGGCCATGCCTAAAATTGCTAAAGTAGAAGCAGCTAAAATGAATACAAAGGCAGGAAAAGCTAAACTTGCTGCGGATGGTGCTACTTTTGTTAAAGCAGCTGTCACAAATGCTATGATGAAAGATGCATCAATCTCGAAAGCTGATCAAGCTAAGATTGCAGAACAAGCAACAACAATTTTCAAGGCACAAACAAAAGCAAAAGTAATGCAAAACGTATTAAAAGAAGTTAAAGAAATTAAATAAACCGTTATTTATTTAGTAACCACACTAGTTTATCCAACTAATGTGGTTATTTTTTTAAATTAAAACGTGAATTATAAAATAAACAATGCTATAATACGTTAATGGCATAAACGATAAAGGAGTTTCTTTGAATGAAAAAGAAAATTATAATTTGGATTGTCAGTATTTTAGTGTTATTAGCGGTTGCAATTACAGGGGGTAGTTTCTATCTCTATCACTATGCCATTCAAAATACAGAAAAAACATTAACGGGAACATCAAAAGGAACACCAAAGCGAACAATTGAAGCAAAAAAATGGTTGGCCAGTACTAAAAAAGAAAACTGGACAGAAACATCAGCAGGTGAAAATTTAAAATTAGTTGCTGACTATGTACCGGCGGCAACTAAATCTTTAAAAACAGTTGTTGTGGCACATGGTTACATGGAAAATAAAGAAAGTATGGCTTCATATATAAAATTATTTCATGATAATGGCTATAACGTTTTAGCGCCAGATGATCGAGGCCAAGGTAAAAGTCAGGGCGATTATATTGGTTTCGGATGGAAAGATCGCTTAGATTACATTAAATGGACCAAAAAATTAATTGCCGAAAAGGGAACAGATCAAAAGATTGGCTTGTTTGGAGTTAGCATGGGTGGTGCTACTGTCATGATGATGAGTGGTGAAAAGTTACCAACTCAAGTTAAAGCAATTGTTGAAGATTGTGGTTATACAAATGTTGAAGATTTGTTAGCTTATCAATTGAAACTCCAATTCAATTTACCAAAAGAACCATTAATAACAACTTCTAGTTGGGTAACTCAGTTACGTGCGGGCTACTCTTTTGCAGAAGCTGACTCTGTTAAACAATTAAAGAAAAATAAATTACCAACATTATTCATTCATGGCGACAAGGATGATTTCGTTCCTAGCGCAATGGTTTATGACAACTACAAAGCCTCAGCAGGTACGAAGGAATTGTGGATTGTGAAGGGCGCAGGTCACGGAAAAGCGTTCAGTAAGGATCCAGAATTATATACTAAAAAAGTCGTTAAGTTTATGAATGATAATTTAGATTAATAATAAAATCATTTATTTTTTAAATAACATCAAAAAGTGTGGGGGTACCCTCTATTTTTGATGTTTTTTTTTGTCTGTATCATGCTATCATATTAGTTATTATAGATGAACTTTGGGGAAAATAGGTGGGGGCCAACATGAAAATTAATAATAAATTAAAATTAACACTACTAACTTTTGGGTTATTCTTTTTAGTTAATGTAACAAGTATCAAGGCAGATGCGGATTATGATTCTGCAAAAGCATCAGCACCTCGAGCAATTTTAATGACAAATTTATTCCAGACGGGTACTGGTGCTGGAGTAGTAGCAACTAGTGGTATGGTCGAATTAACCGATACCAATAAAGATCCTAATTCGACTAATCTGGCTGCTAAAACGATGGTTAAAATTACGGATGCTAAGAATCAAAAAGCAGCAATTTGGTCAACAGACGAAAATTCATTTGATATTAATACAAGTAGTAAAGCTTCTATGTGGATTTATTTTGGTAGCAAAACGAATACTGCTGGGGATGGGATGGCACTTGTTTTTCAAAATGATGCAAAAGGAAATGCTGCTATTGCAACTAAAGCAGGTGAAACGTTAGGTGTTTGGGGAGACGATTCAGTGGGTACGGGATCCCCCAATAATACTGCTAGAGGCGCTATTCAAAATAGTTGGGCGCTAGAATTTGATACTCATTTGAATAATGGTAATAGTTCAGGAAACGGATTTGATTTAGATCCTAGTTTAGCACCTAACCATATTGGTAGTGGGTATCCAGCTGTTGAGGCAACATACACGGATAATCATACAATCTCTTCTTCAGTTAAACTAAATCATTTAGGCCTTATTAATTATAATGGGTTCTTATCAAATCGGGCATGGCATCATGTGACAATTGATTATAAATCAGTGAGTGCGAGTGCTGGGTCAATGACATATACGATTGATGATAAAAAACCAATTTCAGGAACAGAAGACTTGGATCCTACTGAAGATACAAGTCAGACAGGGCAGACGGCAAGTGTTCCAATTGATAAATCGAAATTTAATTCTACAACGGGTAAAATCCGTTGGGGATTTACAGGGTCAACGGGTGACTCTTTTGAAAATAACTTAGTTATGTTTGAAACTGTACCAGGTCTTGTTAATGCGACTGCGGTACAAACTATGACGGATATTACACAAAATAACAAGGATGTCTCGGCTAATGGAGAAGTAAAAGCTGGAGATAAAGTAAAATTCAACACTACCGTAACTTACGATAGTGGAAAACAATCGTGGACAGGCATAGGTGGATATTTAAAATACCCGGCTAATAATATAAAATGGACTGGGTATGAAATACCTAACGATTTTGGTACAGGAAAATTTCCTAGTAATATCTATGGAAGTGACCCTGCTGGGTTATCCGGCGCGCAAATACCTGAATTATCTACACCTGGACAAAGTTCACATATTTCATTTATCGGTGAAGTAATGCCAGTTGAAGTGGATACACCAGTGACTGTTTCAGCAGGTCAATTCATCGGAAGCAATGCAATGATTGATTCTAATCCTATTAGCTATACGATTAAAGCATCACCAAAAACAGCCTTAACGATTGATGGCCTTAAAGATATTGATATTAATTATGGAACGGATGCGACGATTAGTGGAACGGTAAAATCTAGTTTAGGTGGAACTTTTGCTAAAGGAACAACGGCCAGTGTGACACTTAATGAGGATACAACACCTATTAAGGGTGATGTCGCAACGGATGGTACATTTAACGTAACGATTCCAAAGGACAAACTAACCACTGGCGAATATTCTTATAATGTTCAAGTAACAGATCCAGATGGTAATACGACGCAAAAATATACACAAAAAATTAATATTAAACCCGTTTTAACTTTAAATGATAATAAAGGAACCGTTGTAGCGCCATATACATTGATTTTCCAAGTAGCTGATAATAGTGCAGCGTTAACAACGTACTATAAAGAAGGAAGTACTGGAACACCTGTTGAATTAGAAAAATATACAAATACTAAACCAGGTTCGACACAAGATCATAGTGTAGCACTAGATACAACTAAGTTTGCCATTGGAACGCACGAGTTAACTATTTATTCGGTTGATTCTGAAGGAAACATTTCTAATAACCAAACAATCTCTGTTGTCGTAGGATTGTTGAGTATTTCATCAGATGATTCAATTAATTTTAATAATAAAATACCAGCGAAAAGAAGTATTTTAAACCGTGCTTCAAGCTATATGCTTAAGTTAGAAACGTCAGCAGCTAAAAACTGGACATTGTCTGTGACTGCAGGACCACTAACTGCAGCAAGTGATAAAAGTACTTTAAAGCATTCAACTATTGGGTTTCGTAATTCAAATCAGGAAAACACGTTACCGCTTTCTCCAACGTATGGTACAATAGTGTCTACAGGAGTAGGTCAAGCAACTACGGTTGAAAAAAGTTGGTCAGCAGATTCTGGAATTGTATTGGATGTTGAACCAAGTGAAATTAAAGTAGCTGAAACCTATAGTTCTGAATTAGATTGGACGCTAACGAATGTACCAAATAATTAATAATAAACTTAATTGTCGGTTAAATTCAAATGTCCGGGGGGAGATAGGATTATGACAATATTACGGCTGAAAGCTGTACTTTTTACAGGTGTGTTAGTGACATTAGGGCTTAGCTCTACAGGTGTTAATGCTGATGATTATTCTAACGCAGTGGCATCGGCACCAGACGCATTAGTATCAAATGGACTTTTGACACCTGGAACAACAGGAACACAAAATAATGCAAAAATTGTAACATTCGATGCTAGTGGTAATGTTGTTTCTGAAACAGCAGATAACGCAGATAAATCAATTATAAAAATTACGGATGCAACTAACCAAGTGGGATCTGCCTGGTCTACAGCAAACAATAAATTTAATCTTAATAAAAATAATAAAATGTCAATGTGGATGTATTTCGGTAATCAGGGTGCTAATTCTGGTGATGGGATGGCTTTTGTTTTACAAAATGATAGCCGTGGTCTCAGTGCTATTTCTGGTGGAGGCGAATCATTAGGTGTTTGGGGTGTTGATAAAGGTGGATCAGAATCTACCGTTGCAGGAACAGCTATTAAAAATTCATGGGCGTTAGAATTTGATACACATAAAAATAGTGAGGCAAGCAAGGGTAACGGATTTGATAATTTAAACACTATCCAAGACAATCATCTGGCAAGCAATTATCCTAATCAAAGGGCTACTTATGAACAAAATGGTTTTTTAAGTAAGTATAATAAATTAACTCATGATGGACTACTTGCTGTCGCTGACTTATCTAATGGAAGATGGTGGCATGTGTCAATTGATTATAAATCAACGTCTACAACTGCCGGCTCAATGACCTATACTATTGGAGATAAAGTCCCCGGTACGGGTGATGTATTAGGTGGTGGTCTTGCAAAGACAGTTCCAATTGATAAAAGTAAATTTGCGAGCACTGATGGTCAAGTGACTTGGGGATTTACGGGCGCAACAGGCGGTAACTGGGAAACAAATTTAGTGATGTTTGAAGAAATATCTGATTTAGTTTCTGTTACGGCGACGCAAAAAGTGACAGATACTACCCAGAACAATAAGGACATTACCGCATCAGGAATTGCTAACAGCGGGGATAAACTTAATCTTCAAACAACTTTGAAATACAATGATGGAAAGCAAGATTGGAAAAAAATCGTTGCTTCGTTAAAAACGCCTAATGCTGTGACGTTAGACAAAGAAGGTATCATTAAATACGCCGATGGAACAACGCAAACATTTGATACAACAACTAAAGATGGTGTCATTACATCAAGTCTAAATAAAAACTTATCAAAAAGTAATGATACAGCAACGATCAGTATGAATGGGACAGCTAAAATTGTTGCTACAGATACCAAAGTAACAAGTCCAATTAGTACATTTAATGGTCAAAATACGATAGTAAGATCTCAGCTAGCTACGTTTACCATTAAGGCATTAAAGCAGAAGATGACACTTTCAGGATTGCTTGATAAAACAATTGATAGTGGTCAGTCGATTAAAGTTACGAGTAACGTTAAAACAGATACACTAATGGAAAATGATAACGTTACGATAACAACGATGCTGAATGGTAAAGCCTTTAGTGATAAATCAATGCTATTCAATAAGTTGGGTAGCATTGACTACGCTGAAGTGCTGCCTGCAGATAAGTTAAACGTTGGAAAAAATACTTATACGGTAAGTGTTGAAGATCAATATGGTAATTCAGTAACGGGTCAAGAAATTATCACTGTTAATGATCCAGGTGTTTTAGAAATAGCATCGGTAACGGGTGCATTAAATTTTGGACAAAGTGATATTCCAATACCCAACGAAGAAACAACCTATAGCCCTGTAGAAGAATTAAGTATACAGGTAGTTGCATCGGTACCAGGTACATGGAATTTAAAGCTGACTGGAACTGATGTTGTTGGAGCCAGCGGCACTGTGCTAAAAGATGCATTAATTTACAAAGAAAAAGCGACAGATATTGGGACACCTTTAAAAGACCATTCGATAGATATTGCGGGTGGGAACTCATCTCCTAACCAGATAACTAAAACGTGGGCAAAAGATACGGGAATTCTATTGCGTGTTAAACCTAGCGAGGTTAGAAGTGAAGAATATGATGCTTCAGTGCAATGGAATTTGAGTAATGTACCAACTAAATAAGTAGTATTAGTGAAAAAGGATAACAAAAGTTATCCTTTTTTTATTTATGTTTTGCAATTATTGCCATCTAGGATATTATGGACTATGTAGAGAGAATACGGAGGATAGATAACTAATGAAAATGACCGTTGAACAATTCATGTCCGCTATTGAGTTAGAGGCGTACACAAAGATTTTTTATACTGCCACACCAGAAGATGTCCAAGCGATTGGTGTACCAGAATTATTCGCTAAGTGTTATGCTGATTTAGAAAACAATGTACGGGATGGTAAGCTTGTAGAAGTTCAATTGATGATTGAATATCCTGAAGGTACCGCAATTTTTACACTTGAAGCAAATATCCTTAATTTACCATACAAATATTATAAAAAGTTACCCAGCTTCTTTAATGAAGTAACAGATGAAGCAGAAGTTAATGTCTATCTGATTGTTGAGTCACCAATTCTGAACGCATCTAAATTAAGAATCGATGAAATTACATCTGTGACTAATTATTTAGAAAACCCCAGTGATCATAATATGACAAGCACAACTATGATTGCTGAAAAGATAGCTTTCCTTGAAAATCCACCTATTATTGAAGAAAAAGAACCAGTTGTCGTTGAAAAGAAAAAGAAAGCTCCAGCTAAGAAAAAACCAGCTGTTAAAAAGAAACCAGCAGTTAAAAAGACGACGGCTACAAAAAAAGCGACAACAAAGAAAAAAACGACAACTGTAAAGGCGGCAGCCAAGAAAAAGCCCGTGGCCAAAAAGGTACCCGCTAAAAAGAAACCGGCTGTAAAGAAAGTAACTACTAAGAAAAAAGCACCAGCCAAGAAAACTAAATAAAAAAACGCCGATATTATCGGCGTTTTTTTGTCTAATTATTTAATGAAGAAATAGTAAACGAGTAGCAAGGCACCTAAAATAATACGGTACCAACCAAATGGTTTGAAATCTTTCGACTTGATGTAACCCATCAAGAATTTGATTGCAACAATTGAAACTAAGAATGCGACTACACAACCAAGTAATAAGACGGCTGTTTGATCACCGGTAAAGCTATAACCATTATGGAAGTATTTAACTAATTTGAGTAGACTGGCACCGAACATAACTGGAATTGATAAGAAAAATGAAAATTCAGCAGCAATGAATCGAGAAGTCCCTAATAAAATGGCACCTAAAATAGTTGCACCAGAACGTGATGTTCCGGGAATTAAAGCAAGAACTTGGAAAACACCGATTAGTAACGCTGTTTTGTAAGTAACTTGATTGAATGATGTAATAGAAGGAACAGCATCGGCTTTTTTGTTTTCAATAATAATGAATAAAACACCATAAATAATTAACATTAAGGCAACAACTGGGAAATTATATAATTTCGCATTTAACCAGTCATCAGCAACTAACCCAATCACAGCAGCTGGAAGTACAGCTACAATGACTTTACTCCATAGAGACCACGTATCTCTTTTTTCTAATTGCGATTTTTTTGGAGAAAAAGGATTTAATTTATGGAAATACAACACACAAACTGCTAGGATAGCGCCCAGTTGGATAACAACGAAGAACATTTCCATGAAAGCAGCATTTTCTTTTAGTTGTAAAAATTCGTCAACTAAAATCATATGTCCCGTTGAACTAATAGGAAGCCATTCTGTAATTCCTTCGACAACTCCCAAAATAATAACTTTTAACATAACAATAATATTCATACAAATAGATTCCTTCCAAAATTTTATTTAACTGCTCTAGTATACCTAATATGAAAATTAAAAACCATAAAATTAAATAAACCTTATGCTTTTAGGCATAAGGTTTATTTGTGAATATAAGATTTTAGTTAAGATTAATTTTATAGGGCTTTTTTGTTACCGCGACGTGCAATTGCAGGGAGGATTAAACCTAATGCAACTAAGACAAGTGGTGTGACAATATTAAGTGTTAATTGGAACAAGTAGTTAGAAGGGCTATCTGAGTAGTTTAATTTAGGAACAACTCCTAGGATACAAGCGAATGCAGTGAATAAGAAACACCAAGCACCAACAATGTAACCAACGACAGGATTCTTAACAAACTTGTAACCGGCTTTGAAATTCTTCAATTGTTTGTTTAATAGCATGTAAGCGAAGAATACCCAGAGATAACGCATAGGCATGACAACCGCATTTAGGTTCAATAACCATTTGTATAATGCGTTCATGTTACCAATCCCGATTGCAGGAATGATAATTAAAATACTAACTAAAACACCAGTCATGGCATAACCATTAACGGGAGTTCCTTTTTTATTAAGTTTTGACAAGCTTTTAGGAATGAAGTTTGGATCAGCATCACCTAAAAGAATTTTTAATGGTGCATCAATTGAGAAAGCAAGCGCTGAAATTTGAGCCATCGCATTGGCAATTGCGTATAGAATCATGAATAAATTACCTACGTGATAGAAACTACCAAGACGTAAGAAACCTTCGTAAGGACCATTTGTGATTAAATCATCAGGGATGTTAGTTCCGTTAAATAAGAATCCCATAGCGAACGAACCTAAAATAGCACAGATGGCAACCATTGCGGCCAATGCTAACATTCCTTTTGGAAATTCTTTAGCTGAGTTTTTTGTTTTATTAACATAGGGAGAAATCTTTTCAGCACCACCAACAGCGAAAACTAACATTGAAATCGTTGTGAAGTAGGCGAAGTTAAAGTTAGGTAGATATGATTTAATGGCACCCATATCAGGTGTTTGAATTTTAGCATGCGTCATGAATGGCGCTGAAACTGCCAACAAGATGAATAATAATGACATAACGAACATTGCTGTTCCGGCAACACTACCAATTCGACTTAAAGTAGCAAGTCCCTTTGAGGCAATCCATAAGAAGAAAATGAAAATGACTAAGCCCATAAGTGAAACGGTCATAGCAGAAGTTTCATTAACGAAATTTCCGTTACCTTTGAATAACCAACTAAAGGCAATTAAAATACCTTGTGGTTTTTGTGCTAGGTAAGGAATATGTACGACCCAATAAGTCCAAGCTGCATAGTAGGCAAGTCTCTTGGTTGAAGTTTCTTTCACCCATGAAGACACACCACCGCTGGCATCTTTAAATGTTGAGCCTAATTGACCAACAATTAAAGTATAAGGAACAAAGTAAAAAATCATGATTAAAATCCAAGATGTAATAACAGTGAGTCCTTGGTTAGCAAAGTTGTTAAAGACATTTGCAAGTCCCCAAACGGAAACGAATGCAATTAAAGCAACGTTATACCAACGTAATGTTTTTTCTGATTCTAGCAAAATAATAGCCTCCATATGGATAAAATATTTTATGATACTGGTGCAGTGATAGCTATGGTTAAGTATAAAGAAAAATGAAATAAAGTACAATCAAATTTTGTGATACATACTATAAGAAGTAAATATAATTATGATTAAAATGTCAAAAAAACACATCTAGGTCGCAAATGTTGAATGTTGTCTACCGAATATAGATGATATTATAACGGTAATTGGTTAACGACATAAACTAAAAAGAGAATCCTGGGGGATTATTATGAAACCAAAAAATAGAATTGTGATAGGTAGTTTGTGTGCGATGATGTTGTTCGGGGGAACAGCGTTGAATGAAACTATATCAGCAAGTGAACAAGAAGAAGCAACTAGTTCAAGTATTGCGACTATAAAAGAGCAAACTTTAGAAAATGTATTAAGTGAATCAACAGAATCAAATAAGGCAGATTCTAGTAGCTCAAGTAGTAGTGTATCTGATGAAAAAATAGATTCAGAAGTTGATACGACAAATGCAACAAGTTCAGAATCAGCGTCGTCTACACTATCTAGTGAAAAACTAGATAGTCAAAAAGACGAAAAGAAACAAGTAGAACAGGCTAAAAAACAAAGTAGCACAACACGTACGTTATTTGATGATTATAAAAATGCAGAGATTGTAGGGATGTTTCTGGGTGGAAGTAAAAAAACGATTAGCATTGACGATGTACTTAGCAAAGAATCAACAATAATGCCTGCAGATGCAGCGTTAGCTGACCTATTTTATAGTCAGGATGATGCGGGTAATGGAAATAGCGTTGATGGCTCAGGAACACCAGAAGGATCACCTGGGTACTATCCTGCCGTATCTTTAGATAACTACGTATTCAATGTGCAAGTAACCAAACCAGATAGTACGGCAACAATTTACGCACCTTTTCATCCAACATCGTATGATCCAATAGAAACACTCATGCAAGCACCAGTTACAATTAAAAATTCTGATCTAGCAATTGGGGAAAATAAAGTTGAGCTTACAGCTACAAGAGTAATAGGTGGGGGAACTAGTTTTCCAACTAAGGGAACTATCATTGTAACCATACCAAATCCTAAGATTAAAGTAGATGCAATTGCAGGCGATAAATTAGACAGTACGACTAATACGGATATCCCAGTAGTTGATGTCGCAAGTACTGAGTACCCAGTGAGCTACACGGTGAATAGTGATCATGCAACGACCTTAACAACTCAAATTACAGATTCTTATGGTGATGTAGCACACACCAGTCAATATAAGGAGGAGTACGATAATAGTAAAACGCTAGGTAAAGATCATACTAATACGATTAAGATGACCGACTTGACGGTTAAACAACATACAATAACCGTCACAACAACGGATGATCAAGGTAATGCGACTGTTAAAAAATTCATCCTTAATGTTAAAAAACCAACTAAAACGTTAAAAATTAATAGCATTAATAATTTAAATTATGGAGATAAAATTAAAATACCAAATGAAAAAACCAATTTAACACCATTAATTGGTCTTAATGTGGACCTTTCAGCTGTGGATGCCGGTAACTGGGTGTTGACTGTAAAATCAACAGGATTAACTGATGATCCAGATGCTTTGGTCTTTAAAAGTGATGCCAATGCTACAGAGCAAATCATTAATGATGCTGGCATAACCGTTTTATCAGGTAATGGTGTAAATGATACAGGAAAGGAGTTTAACGATGATGGAACCGGTATTTTGTTAAAGGCAGATCCATCAAAGCTTAGAGCAACTGCCTATAAAGCAGACTTGAATTGGACATTATCAAGTGTCCCAGTAAAATAACGTCAAAAAATGACACCTAACACGTAAATGTTGGTCGTTTTAAATGAAATAATTTTGGTATTATAATTTTATAGAAAAGAATAACTAAATAAGAATTAAGTAATTATGACTGTCAAAAGAAAACACTTAACCATGAAATATTGACCGTTTTTAGGTCAAATATCGACTATAGTGAGTGTATACGAAAAATGGGGGAAACAATGATGAAAAAAACTTTATTAACAACAGTAATGATTAGTGGTGTGGTATTAGGTTTCGGAACAATAAGTAAGGTATCTGCAGCAGATACTGCTACATCAAAAGATACAACGGCAAGTGCCACGTTTACAGCTGGCGGAATAGATCCAACAGATCCTAATAGTGCATCATTGTCAATTACAAATGTCACAAGTAAAGTTGATTTTGGTAAAGAAGCAATTTCTGCAGCGAATACTACATTAAATTCAAATAGTGGTATTAATGTAAGTGTTAGTGATCTTCGTGGAACATTTGTTGGTTGGAGCGTTAAGGTTAGTGGTACACCATTTATGAGTGTTGTAGATACTGTTGCTGATCCTACAGCTAAATCTGTAGAACTAGAAGGTGCTACATTGTCACTCCCTGATGGTACTGCATCGAATAATATTGGTGACGTACCTGAGGTAACAGCAACAGCTACAGGCAACGTCTTAGATGGTGGTGCAACAATTAGTGCACCTGTTGACAAAGGTGCAGGGGAAACTACAACAAGTTATGCACAAAAGGGTATTAACTTAGGGGTTGTTGGTGGTACAGCACATGCTGCTGCATACTCAACAACATTAACTTGGACATTGACTGACGCTCCTGCTTAATTAGGTTAGAGTCGGGTGAAATATTAAAAAAATTTGGGGGAAATATATTATGAAAAAAAGTTTAACAAGTTCATTATTAGCAACAACAATTTTAGGTGCAGGTTTAGCAGTATCAAGTAACGTAAATGCTGCAGATACTGTCTTACCAGATAGTGCAACAACTGACGGTTCAGTAACATTTACACCAGGTACAGATCCAACAGACCCAGTTGACCCAACAGACCCAGTTGACCCAACAGATCCTGGTGATGGTGGTGGCGGTGAAACAGGACATGCTGGTCCTTTAGCAATTGTATATGCAACAAAGGCTGTAACATTTGGGATTCCAAAAGATGATGGAACTGGTTCTGTTAGCACTACTGTACCTGTTTCAGCAAGTAAACAAGACCTTAAAGGTAGTAACTTTATTTCTCTTCAAGTTGCCGATACTCGAGGAACAGATGCTGGTTGGACATTATCAGTTAAAGCAGATCAATTCAAAAGTACAAAGTCTGGCGAATTAGCTGGAGCTGTCTTAGCTTTAGGTAAAGGTGATAATACCTTAATTGGTACCGGTGCTACACCAACACCTGCATCAGCTGCTGCAGTTGCAGCGGTTACTGATGGTGGAACTGTCTTATCAGCTAAAACAGGCGAAGGTGCTGGTTTAAATGCAGATAAGATTCGTGCAGACAACATGACTTTGACAATTCCTGCAGGTTCAGCTAAAGCTGATACTTATGCAACAACGTTAAACTGGAGTCTTTCAGACGTACCAGCTGTTTAAATTAAATAACAAATTCGGGGGAAATAAATTATGAAAAACGTATTAACAAGTGCATTATTATCAGCAACAATCTTAGGTGCAGGCTTAGCAGTATCAGGTAGCGTAAACGCTGCTGATATGACACCTGCAACAACAACAACTGGTGTTCAATTTAAAGCTGGCGATGAAGGACAAGTTATCCCTCCAGTTGACCCAACAGATCCAACAAAACCAACAGAACCTGGGGATAACGGTAATACTGGTAACAGTGGTAATCTTGCTATTATCTATGCTACTAAAGCAATTAGTTTTGGTACTGAAAATGAAATTACGGCAAATACGGTTAACTTAACGTCTGATACAGATGTTGCAGTTGAAGTTGGTGATGTTCGTGGAACAAATGCTGGTTGGACTTTATCAGTAAGTTCTAAGCAATTAGCTAACGCTGATGAATCAGAAAAACTTGGCGGCGCTGCAATTAGTTTAGGCGCAGGTGCTGTTTCAGTTGGTAATGGTTCTACAGCTAACCATGCAGTGTCATCAGCAATTGCTGATACAACAACTTCTGGGGTTGTTCTTGGTGCTACAGCAGACGCTGGTGCAGGTATTAACGTTGATAACATTAAAAAAGAAAATGTTAAATTAACAATTCCAGCTGGCGTTGCTAAAGCAGATATCGCGTATGCTTCAACGTTAACATGGACTTTATCAGATACACCAGCTGTTTAATTATTTACAATAAAAAAGATAGAATTATGGGGGATTAGATTATGAAAAAAGGTTTAACAAGTGCATTATTAGCAGCAACAATTTTAGGTGCAGGTTTAGCAGTTTCAAGTCATGTAAATGCAGCAACACTTGCTCAAGGTGCATCAACTGATGCTAGTGTTTCGTTTAAGGCTGGCGATGAAGGACAAGTAATCCCTCCAGTTAACCCAACAAACCCAACAGACCCAACAGATCCTGGTGATGGTGGTGGAACTGGTAATAGTGGTAACCTTGCTATTGTCTACGCTACAAAAACAGTAGACTTTGGTTCAGATATTGAAATTCCTACAAAAGCATTGACTGTTAAATCAGCAAAAGATCTTGCTATTGAAGTTGGGGATGTTCGTGGAACAAATGCTGGTTGGGCACTTTCTGTTCAAGCTGACCAATTTAAGAGTGGTAGTGATGAATTAACTGGTGCTGTTCTTTCAACAGGCAAAGGTAAAGTAGTTGTTGCTGAAGCAACAACTGGAACAACTACAGCTGTTTCAAATGCTGTTACAGATTTAACAACAGCTGGCGTTGCTTTAAATGCTGTTAAAGATACTGGTAGTGGTGTTACTGTTGATACACTTGCAGCTGGAGACATTTCATTAACTGTCCCTGCTGGTGTTGCTAAAGCAGAAGCTTACTCAACAAAAATGAACTGGACACTTTCTGACGTACCTGCTTAAATAAGTTGTTTAAAAAGCATTATATGGTGGCAATCACTATATAATGCTTTTTAACAAGAATCTTTAAAGTATTCCTTGGGGGAGGTTAGTCTCATGAAGAAAAAGATTATGATTATAGCAATGTTACTTTTGGGAGTTGTCATGCTGAATACTAATCAAATGGTTAGTGCGGCAACAACCGAAGCCGGTTCTACGAATGTGACTATCGGTTTTAAAGAGAATACCAAAGTGACACAACCAACTAGTGTACCTGAAAGAAAAACGACTGTTAATCCTGAAAAAGACATAAAAGGCTCAGTATCATCTGTAGGTGGTATTTTACCACAGACAAATGAAGAAAAATCTGTGATGGTTGTCTTAGTAGGATTCGTTCTAATATTAGGAGCACTACTATTATTCTTTATTAAAAAGGATAAAAAAGAAAATAAAGGTTAAAGAAAAGATAAATCAGAATAATCTGATTTATCTTTTTTATTATCTTCTAACTAAAAAAGGTCTTAAGTATTTGTGAATAAATATGTTAAAATTTATAAATAGCGTTTTAAGTAAACATTTAGGAGTGAATTATTTTGGATAATCAAGTTGTTGAAGGACAAACCATTTCATTTGATGATATTAGATATGGATTAACTTACCATAATTGTACGATTGAGGCTTCTTTTGAGACAGTACGAGTTGATTCAGTCACTTTTGATCATTGTACCTTTGAACAAACTGACTTTGTGCGTAGCGAATGGTTAGATACTGTAATTGATCATTGTGAGTTTTTGAACGCAGAATTTAATGAAAGTTATTTTTTTAGAACTGAAATTAAAAGCTGTCGGATGATGGGGTGTGACTTTTCTAATCGTACTGTTTTTAAAGAAACGACATTTAGAGATTGTCAGTTAAGCTATTCTAATTTTAGTGTCGCTAATTTCCAAGAAGTTGAATTTAGACGTTGTGATTTAAAAGAAACCAGTTTTCAAGCGGTTGAAATCAAGAAGAAATTAACATTCCCTGAAAGTAATATTGAAGGTTGCGATTTTATTGAGACCAACATGAAGTCTGTGGATTTCTCTGAGAGTGAATTTGAAACAGTTATACTGGATCCTAAGCTGGTTCGTGGATTAACGATTAATGCTTACCAGGCAACAATTTTAGTTGCTTTATTAGGTATTAAATTGAAGTGAGCTTACAATATTGTAAGCTTACTTTTTTATTTAATGATACATTATAGCTGACGAATACTGGTATACCAATTGGCATACAGGATTAAATAACTATTACCTGAAAAGGACCCTAAAACCATCAAATAATGAGCGTTTATAAGAAATTTATGGATAATATTAATTCTATTTAAGCGTATACTATAAGTAATAAAGATAGAGAATGGGGTGCGGGTTATGGGGATTAATCATAAAAAAATAAATTTATTAGTGTTTGTTTTAGCGGCGACTTTCTTAGCTACTTTTTCAAGTGTGTCGGCAGAAACAGATTATAATTATGCAATACAGACCGCGCCAAGTGGGATCACTTTGAATGGTATATTTCAACGCGGAACTGGGGCTGGTGTATCTGAAGTTAGTAAAACAGTTAATTTAACGTCTGGAAATGTCATAACAACGGATGCAAATGCTGCTACAAAATCGGTCGTAACAATTACTGATAATAAAGATCAAAAGGCAGCTGTTTGGTCAACTGATGGTAATACATTCGATTTGAACAAAGATTCAACAGCGTCAATGTGGGTATATCTTGGTAATGGAGGCGCTGCAGCCGGAGATGGTATGGCATTAGTATTACAAAATGATGCTAAAGGAAATGCAGCTATTTCAACTGGTAGTGGTGAAACATTAGGTGTTTGGGCTAATGATATACTACCTGAGGGTATTTTTGGAACAACATCAGGTTATAGTGATGTTTCGAAACTAGTTAAAACAGGGATACAAAACAGTTGGGCGTTAGAGTTCGATACCTTTAATAATGGGGGTCAAACTTCCGGGAATAGCTTTGATTATACTGCTGTCACAGGTAATCACATAGCTAGTGGTTATCCTGCAGATACTAATAGTTATACACGGGATAGTAAAGACTCGGGTTTTTTTCCAATACACACCGCCTATTTTTACTATCAAAATCACCTTGGGTTAATTGATTACGGAGCAAATCTATCTAACGCGTTATGGCATCATTTGACGTTGAAATATTCTGCTGGAACGAGTACAACAGGCTCTATGACTTACACAATTGATGATAAAAATCCAAAAACAAATGTTATGACAACAGGTAAGAGCGCGACTGTGTCAATTGATAAGGCTAAATTCAATTCGAATGGCGCAGTTCGTTGGGGATTTACTGGATCAACGGGTGGTAGTTATGAAACTAACTTGATAATGTTTGAAAAAGTTCCAGGTTTAGTTGATGCAACTGCAACTCAGACAGTAACAGATACAACTCAAAAAAATAAAGATGTTACTAATGATGGTCTAGTACACTCTGGAGATTCATTAGATTTTGTAACAAATTTAAAATATTTAGGTGGTAAACAAGATTGGAAAACAATTAGTGCTGGCTTGAAGGTTCCCAATAATGTGACGTTAAAAACGGGAACAATTACTTATTCAGGGGCAGCAACGGACTCAGAAACCATTGATTTAACAAAGATGTCAAATGGGGCAATTGTTAAGGTCCTTAAGAATGATTTATCAACAGCTAAGTATTCAAGTGCAAAAGTAACACTTACAGGAACTGCTGACAAAGTTGCAGCCGATACAGTTGTTAATAGTCCAGTAAGTGAATTTTCTGGATCTAATGCGGTTATCCAATCAAATGCAGCCAAATTCACAATTGGAGGCACACGAACATTAACGATATCAGGAATTAATGACATCAAGGTTAATCAAAATGAAGCAGCAACTATTGCCGGAACAGTAGTTTCAAGTCTTGGGGGAACTTTCCCAGCAGGAACGACAACTGCAGCAATTAAAGTCAATGGTAGTTACTCAGTATCAGCTAACGTCGGAACAGACGGTAAATTTAGTGTTAGCGTTCCAAGTAGTCAATTAAAGGTTGGTAAAAACCCATATACTGTGATGGCAACTGATCAATATGGGAACCAAACAACGTCATATACGGCTGATATTATTGTGAACTCTAATAAACCAACGTTTACTTTAGATGATAGTGGTACAACAGTGAATGCGCCTTATTCTTTGAGTTACCATGAGTCTGATGATAGTGCAACCATTAAAACGTACTATCAAGAAGGGTCAAATGCACCTGTTTTAATGGAAACATATGATAACGTAAAAGCTGGTCAGGACCATTCTGGAACTTACAAATTACCAGATAACTTAGCAATTGGTAGTCATGTTTTAACTGTTTATGCTGTCGATACAGACGGTAATAAATCTGACGTGAAAACTATTACTGTCGTTGTTTCAGGTAAAATGGGACTAACAACTAACGGTAGTTTAAATTTTGGGACAACTAAAATTCCAGGAAAAACGACAATATTACCTCGTCAAACTGATTTTTCTGTAGCATTAGAAACATCATTACCTGGGACTTGGCAGTTGTCAGTTTCAGCAAGTGATCTTACTTCAGATAGTAATACAATTAAAGATGCGATTGTGTATCGAGCAACAGCCGGAGATAAGGCTCAAGTTTTAGGTTCGGCAAGTCTTGAAATTTTGTCAGGAACATCAACGACAAAAACGACAACCGTACCATGGGACAAAGATGCGGGTGTTTTGGTTAAAGCAGATCCAAGTGAAATCCATCGCGGTTCATATACAGCCCAGGTAAAATGGGTATTAAGTAACACACCACCTGCATAAAAAATAAAGGAGAGACACTAAACTTTTTAGTGTCTCTCCTTTATTTTTAAATTTCTTTCGTTAAAGCAATGATTTTATTCACGGTATCATCTAAAAATTGAATTGTTTGATTGAGAGGTTCATCCGTAGTGATATCAACGCCTGCAACTTTAGCTGCTTCAATTGGGGCTAATTCGCCACCTAATTTTAAGAAGGCAAGCCAAGCTTCTGTCGTATTTTCTGGATCTTTCAATAAGTTCAAGTGTGCTTGTGTTGAAATGGCAAGACCTGCTGAATATGTGTATGAATAGAGGCCCATGTAATAGTGTGATTGGCGCATCCAAGTTAGTTCAGCACCGTCATTTATTTCAACATCTGGTCCCCAGAATGCTTCAAGGACATGACGTTTAATTTCACTTAATTGATCACCATCAAATCCTTGTCCAGCGTCAATGAGTTGATAAACTTCACGTTGGTAAGCTGCTTCAAGTAAATGGGTCACAAAGTTATGGAAATAAGTATTCGTTAACATTTTTGAATAAGCAAAACGTTTTAAGCGAGGTTCACTTGATTGATTTTCAATTGAACTTGTTAGTAATAGTTCATTGAATGTAGAAGGCGCTTCAACCAAATAAGTAGAAGGTTCACTACCCAAAATTGATTGGTTATCCTGTGTTAAAATGGCTTGCCCTGCATGACCGAGCTCATGAATTAAAGTATAGACATCGGCTAATTCGTTCGTCCATGACATTAAAATATAAGGATGTTTGCCATAAGGAGTTGTTTCAAAGCCACCCGTTTCCTTACCAATATTTTGTGGAAAATCAACCCAACGTTCTGGGAATGAACGAGCAACCATGGCTTGATAGTCAGATCCAAGTGGCGCAACTGCATCGTTGACATATTTCTTAGCTTCTTCAATTGAAACTTCTGGTGCGAAATCAGGATCTAAATCGATTTGTAAATCAGCAAAGGTCATTTTATCTAAACCGCGAACTTCTTTGACATGTGCAGCGTATTTTTGCATAACAGGTGCTAATTTAGTCATGATTGTATCAATTTGACGATTGAATAATGAACGGTCAACTTCTTGTTCTGCTAATAAGTAATCAAAAACTGAATGATAGCCACGTAAAGTAGCAATTCTTTTCTCCATAGATACTTGATTATAATAGTTAGCCGCAATTGTATGCTTATAATGATTTAATGTTGTTGAGAAGCTTTTAAATGCTGCATGACGAATAGCTGCGTCTGGATTGTATTGGTACGTATTTTCATATAAAACAAATGACATTGGATATGTCACACCATTTACTTCAAAATCAGAAAAGTCCATATCAGCTGCTCGAGTTTGACCGTAAACTGATTCTGGTGCAGAAAAATTAGGTTGGAAGGTCGCAAGGACTTGTTCAACCTCAGGACTTAACTGGAATTCTTTTTGTTTCTTTAATTGACGAATATAAGCTTTTAATTTTGGATTTGTTGCAACAACGTCGTCCAATAATTTAACTGGATTTTCTAGTAATTCAATATCAAAGAAAACCAGTTTTGTCGTAATTTCGGCAGAAAGTGCTTCAAAATCGCGCATTAACTGATTGGCTGTTGCATCAGTAATATCAACTGCTTGCTGTAAAAATGCATAATGTTCAATATGTGATAAGCGAGTGTAAATATCTTCCAAGTCATTGAAGGCGGTACTAATTGGAGCTAGTTCTCCTAAATGGCTATGGTAAGTAGAAACAAAGGTTTGAACGAGGTCACGAACTAAATCGATATCCGTCTGGAATGCAAGATCATTTGGATAAATGGCTGTTAAATCCCATGTTAGTGCTTCAGGTACTTCATTTCTATTAACTAGTTGGTGAGTTTTTGTCATAATCGTAACCTCCTAATGTTTGTATGGTTAGTATTGTATCATTATATAGAATTAAATGAGTAAAAAAGGATTATAATATAATTTTTTGATAATCTTCGATTAGTACAAGTCAAATTAGTGGTTTAATGCATGGTTATTTGAGATTATGAATTAAATAAAAGGAGGTAGAATAAATGAAAAAAATAATTGTATTAATTATCGCTATTCTATTAGTTGGCGGCGGGTACTTATACTATAGGACTAATTACTCAACTCAGGATTACTACACACAGATAACAGAAACAGGTAAAAAAGTGGTTAAAAAGGATCAAAATGGAAAAACGTATGCCGATTATAGCTATAATCAAATGGCTTATAATACTAAAAATGAAGCTAAGAAATTAACGTTTAATGGGAATAAAGAAAGACCGTTACGTCAAGGCGCCTATTTAAAATTAGCCTATAATGAAAAAAAAGGTGTTATTTCATGGGAAGAAGTTTCAAAAAAAGATCTACCTGTAAAATTAAAATAGAACCCAAAAAAAAAGACTGTAATGAAGAGGATAGTTATCTTCATTACAGTCTTTTGTTATTTAAAAATAACTATCTCTTAGGAATAGCTATTTTATTCGTGAGGGCATTATTTTGAGTATTTCTCGATTAAATCATCTAAGACAAGTAAGTCTTCTGCTTCGTAACGTTTACGGTAAGCAGCGATTTCTTCAGCTGAGAAATGTTTTGGATCGACAGCTAAATCTTCAACAGGGATGGCACGGTCGTCAGTGATTTTAACATCAATAACAACAGGACCTTCTGCTTTTATAGCTGTTTCAAATGCGGCAACTAATTCGTCATGTGTAGAAACTGAGATACCAAGCGTACCCATAGCGCTTCCGACTTGTGCCCAATCTGCGTCATTGAAATCAATACCATAGAATGGTTGACCTTCATCTTCTTGTTCATCTTGAATGAAACCAAAATGTTGGTTAGAGAAGACAATATTAATGACATGTTGTTTGTATTTTACTTGTGTTAATAAATCTTGAACAATCATAGCAAATGCGCCATCACCGACAAGGTTAAAGACTTGACGGTCAGGGAAGGCTGATTTAGCAGCAATTGCTGCACCCATACCATAACCCATTGTTGCAAATAAGGCAGATGTTGTGAATTTTTGTTTAGGATTCATATCTAAGTAACGTAAGCTATTCATTGTAACATTACCAACATCAACTGCGAAAATGTCATCGCCTGTGGCATGTTTGTTGATTTCTTTAAAGACAGAAGCAGGTTGAAGTGGTGTTGTTGTCTTGTCCTCAAATTTCTTGAGGTAAGTACGCCAGTTAGCCATATCTTCAATAGTTGCATCGAAGAATGGACGACTTTCAACAGGAGCACCAGCTAATTCAACAAAGCGAGCTAATGTTTTCTTAGCATCACTGAGTAAAGCGACATCAACTGCATGACGTTTACCAATTTTTGATGCATCAATATCGATTTGGATAAATTTCATATCGGGTTTTAAGACTTTTTTAGTTTGTGAGAAAGGTAAATCAGCTCCTACAAAGACAACTAAGTCAGCGGCAGCAATTGCTTCATCAGCAGGTTTTGTTGCAACTCGGTAAGTTGACCCTAAGTTAGCACGATAACTATCAGGAACAGTTCCTTTATTGATAGCTGTAATAATTACAGGCATTTTAAAATGTTCAGAGAAAGCAATTACTTCATCAGTAGCACCTTTTGTACCAATACCAGCGAATAAAACAGGTTGTTTAGCTTCTTTAATAAGTGCTAAAGCCTCTTTAATTTTTGAATCATTTGGTTCAGGTAAAATAGGTGTTGTGTAATTGTGACCTGAAGCGTAATAACTGTCAGCGTCGATATCCATCCAACCAAAGTCATTTGGAATTGTAACAACTGCTACACCTTTGTATTGGTAAGCTGTTCTGATAGCTTGATCAATTACACGAGGTAAGCTTTCTGGAGTCATAACTGTTCTATTATAGACAGAAACGTCAGCAAACATTGGATTTTCGTTCATTTCTTGGAATGAATCCATGTTCATTGCAGATGAAGCAACCTGACCGATTAAAGCAAGAACAGGAACATGGTCTTGTTGTGCGTCATATAAACCATTGAATAAATGTGTTGCCCCAGGACCTGCTGAACCAAAGACAACCCCAACTTTACCAGTTAGTTTTGCTTCAGCGGCAGCAGCAAGTGCCCCAACTTCTTCATGACGTACTTGAACGTAATTAATGTTTTCTTTTTCTGATTCAAGAGCACGCATTGTTGTATTGAATGATCCACCGGGTAACCCATAGACATTTTCAACTTTCCAATCCTGTAATACCTTTAACATTGCAATTGATGCTTTAATTTTTTCTGACATAATATAAATCCCCACTTTCATTTAAATAACAAAGTATCTTGTACCATCTATTATTACACTTTATGGTACCGTTTACAAATGAAATGTATGAATAAAATAAATTTTTTTTACGGACCTATTTTCTATATGAAATTTAATCAATATAAATAAAAAAGCATCATCAGAAGTTGCCTTCTTGATGATGCGAGTAGTGTATAGGTCATTATTTTCGAGTTGTGTTAATTGTTGAATTTGTTAATAAAGTATTGCCCGTTTCTGCTTTAACTAAATCTAAGGCAGATCTAAGTTTATCGGTAATACGTTGCTTCTCTGGTGTATCAGCGACTTCAAAAGCTTCACCGTTAATCATGGTTCCAGTTCCTTGTAGGTGATCAGATTTTGAATGGTGCGTGGCAACACGATAGCTAGTTCCTAGAGTCACTAAATCATCAAATGATAAATCTGTTTTCAATTGAGAAGACATCGTGTCTAAGAATTTTTGATTTAATAAGTTTTGTAAGTTTGTACTCTGTAAGGCAACAGACATGATAATCTGGCGTTGACGTTTTTGACGGCCATAATCACCAAGTGGATCCTCATGACGCATTCGGGCATAAGATAATGCATCTGCACCATTAACATGAGTTTTAACACCTTTTTTAAAGTGTGCACCTTGATAGGTGAACGATAGTGGTGGTGTGACATCAACGCCACCAACCGCATTAACTAATGTTTCGAGTCCGCCCATATTAATGGTTGCATAGAAATCAATAGGGACGTTCAAATATTTCTCGACTGTTTTAACAGCAGAAGCAGGACCACCATAAGCATAGGCAGAATTTAATTTACTTGGGAATTCTGATTCATAACCAGAAACCGCAACTTCTGCATCTCGGGGTAAACTGACTAACGTCATTGATTCCGTTTTAGGATTTAAAGTTGCGACAATTAAGGTATCTGTTCGACCGCCAACTTTTGCACGGCCTAACGCACCATCATCGGTTCCTAAAAGGAGAATTGAAATTGGATAGCCTGATTTTAAGACTGAAGAAACGTTTCTAGCTTTAGCGACTTTTGTCGGCGTATAAATTGAATCAGCTGCTTTTTTTGCGTTTGCGTAAGCTCTGTATGCATAAATACCGCCACCGACCAAAAGTAAGAGCAATAAAAGAAGAATTAAACGACGACGTTTTTTATTTGGTTTTTTCTTACCATTTTTTGGCAACGATGAGTGACGATTTTTACTTGGATTAGAAGTGGAATCTGCAATTGATTCCTGCTGATATAGTTCTCTACGAGTAGGCATAAATATAAAATTCCCTCCAATTAGTAATGACTAAATTATTTCTTATCAGTTCATTGTTCTTCAATTGCGTCTACCTGAGTCGTCGTATGTTTAACATTAAACCAATCAATGTAGTTACGTTTAAACTCAATAATCTTAAATTCAAAAGCATCAAACTTGATGACATCATTTAATTTAACTTTATGATTTTCGAGAATGAAACCTGCTAATGTAACACTTTCAGATGCTTTCATCGCTTTATTTTTAAATTTAAAGAAGCGTTCGAAATCATATAAAGTCGTTTTACCACTAATATTATATGAACCATCATCATTTTTGATAATGTATTCACTTGAAACGTCATCAATTTCATCTTTAACCGTTCCAAATAATTCTTCATAAATATCTTTATCCGTTACAATACCACTTGTACCACCATATTCATCAAGGACAACAACGATAGGTGTTTGTTTACTAATCATTTGGCTTAATAATGTTCTAATAGGTGTTGTTTCTGGTACTGTAATAATTGTTCTAAGTAGTTTACTAATTAAGACAGTATCATCAATCTCAGCTTGTCTAACTAAATCGTAGATATAGACGTAACCAAGAATTTTATCTTTATCATTGTTAGCAACTACTGGAAAACGGCTATAACCCTGATGTAAATAATCTTTAACGACATCGTGCACAGTATCTGTAATATCTACGACATAAAGACTTGTTCGATCGACCATAATATCTTTAGCAATTTTGTCATTTAAATCAAAGGCACGTTGCATATAGACATAATCATCTCTATCTAATTCACCACCTGAAACGGCATTTTGAGATAAAGATAAAATTTCTTTTTGAGTAAAAACTTCACTATTTTCATCAGTTGGCGTAATACCAATCATTTTAGCAACACGTGTTGCTGAGTTATTTAATAACCAAACTAATGGGTAAAAGGCAAGATGAAAGTAGCGTAATGGTGTTATAACAACCATTAAAACTTGAACGGGCATATCGATACTTAAGTTTTTAGGCACAATTTCTGTGTAAACCACTTCAACGTAAGTAAGGATTAAAACCCCGATAATTGCGCCAATGATATTTAACCCTGATTCAGAAGCAAAATGGAATAGTTTAAGCACATCTACAAGTAAAAATTCAATGGTTTTTTCACCAACCCAACCCAGAATAATACCAGCAACACTGACACCAACCTGTGTTGTTGAAAGGTATTCATTCAAATGGTTAAGCATTTTTAATGCTCTTTCTTGTTTTTTTCGATTTCCAATACCTGCTTCGATATCAGCTTCGATGGCACTTGGACGTGCTTGGACAAGTGCAAATTCTGCGGCAACGAAGAATGCTGCTGCAAATAATGTCACAAAGATAACAATCAAATTGATGATAACTGTACCGCTAGACAATTTTTGTGTCCCCCATAATTAAGTTATATTTTTAAGTTCGTATCTGTCTATTTTACCATTAAACATAAGGATTGTCGTTTAGTCTGAAGGAACAATTCAGATAATCTTAAACTTTTTACTTAGAGCATAGTAATTTAAGTGTAAATTCATTATAATAGAACTATAAAGAAAAAATACAGATTAATAACGGAGGCTATCATGTCGGGTCAATTCGCAAAAGGTCAATTAAAATTATTTGCACTTAATTCTAACGTTGAATTAGCGGAGAAGGTGGCTAAGGTTTTAAATACTAGTCTTTCTACAGCATCCGTGAAACATTTCAGTGATGGCGAAATTCAAATCAACATTGATGAAAGTATTCGTGGCGCAGATGTTTATGTTATCCAATCAATCTCAAATCCAGTAAATGAAAATTTACTGGAACTTTTGATTATGGTTGATGCGTTACGTCGTGCAAGTGCGGGTACAATTAACGTTGTAATGCCTTATTATGGTTATGCACGTTCAGATCGTAAAGCACGTTCACGTGAACCTATTACAGCTAAGTTAGTTGCAAACTTTATTCAATTAGCCGGTGTTTCTCGTGTAATTACACTTGATTTACATGCCGCTCAATTACAAGGATTCTTTAACATTCCAGTTGATCATTTAGTTTCTTTAGAAATCCAAGCTAAATACTTCATTGAAAATGGGATTACAGATGATGTTGTTGTGATTTCACCTGATCATAATAGTGTTAAAGGTGCTCGTAATATGGCTGAAAAGCTCAAAGCACAAATTGCTATTGTTGATAAACGTGGATCTGATTTTGCTGATAATATTGCAGCAACATCAATTATTGGCGATGTAAAAGGGCGTCGTTGTATCATTATTGATGATATGATTGATACAGGGACAATGATGACTGATGCAGCGCGTGCACTTAAAGCTGCTGGTGCAACAGATATTTATGCTTGTGCAACACATGCTGTGATGTCAAAAGGTGCGATTGAAGCTTTATCTGATGACAATATTAAACAAGTGATTGTAACAGATAGTATCGTTGTTCCAGAAGCTGACAAGCTCGATAAACTTGTGCGCTTATCAGTTGCCGACTTGTTTGGCCAAGCAATTGATTTAATTCATAAGAATCGCTCAGTTGATAAACTATTTACAGAAAAAGATTAAATTAAAATGAACCGCTGGTTAAATCACCTTTGTGATTTGTCCAGCGGTTTTTATGTGTTCTTAAAAAAATATAACAGCTAAATATGGTATATTATTAGGTAATGATAACGAGTTAGCGGTATGAAAAGGGGAGTTAAAATGAGTTTAAAATTTGTCCTAGGAAAAGCTAGTAAAGACCATCAAGCAAGCCTTGTTGCACAATTAAAAGCAGCGCAAACGACTGATTCAACGGCATCTTTTTTTTATCTTGTTCCCAATCATATTAAGTTCGAAGCAGAAGTTAGTATCCTTGAAGCATTAGGTAAAGACAAACTTGTCGAACAAAATATTTTTGCACAATCGAACGTCCAAGTCTTTTCGTTTACTCGATTAGCTTGGTTCTTTTTGAAGAATACACCCTATTATCAGATTCCTCGTTTATCTCAGTCTGGATTAAATATGTTAGTTTATCAATTAATTTCGGAACATGAAGATGAATTAACAATATTTCGTGGTGAAAGGACCCAAACTGGGTTTATTTCACAACTAGTCAGCCAACTGAAAGAATTAAAAGTTGGTTGTGTGACAGTTGATGATTTAACTCGGATTGCTGAATCTTTCCCAACGACTGGGGACTTAGGTGCTAAATTAGATGATTTACAAATTATCTATCGCGCATTTGATGCTGCGATGGCTGACCGATATATTGAAAATAATGATTTATTAGCAGAGTTGAGTCGTTATTTAACAGATGACGTTTTGAAGACGAGTTATTTTTATATTGACCATTTTTCTCAATTTACAGCACAAGAGCAGGAGCTCGTGAACGCACTGATTAAGGGTGCGAAACAGATTACAATTGGCTTAGTCTTAGATAAAGGCAATGCACATGAAGTTGCTGAAAAATCTGACTTATTTTATAAATCAAGCCGGATGTATGTTAATTTGATTGAAAAAGCACATCAAGCTCAGATTCCAGTGCTAACGGATAGTTATGCTGAAACCAAAGTTAACCAGAATCCCGACTTATCTCGTCTGGAAGATTTTTGGATTGACTCTAGACGGTTAGTTAAAACAAAATCAGAAAGGTTAGAAAATTCAGATTCTATTCAACTTTTTGAAGCCGATAGTCGGTATATTGAAATTCGACAAGTGGCGACAAAAATTCGCCAGTTAGTTGCAACTAAGGAGTATCGTTATCGAGATTTTATGATTTTAACGCGGCATTTAGATAGCTACGAAACGGTTATTCCACCGGTTTTTAAAGAATTTAAAATACCTTATTTTAACGATTTACAACACGCAATGGCTGACCATCCCTTAGTCGAGTTACTGGCAGCGTTATTTGAGGTGAAAGAAAAGCATTATCAATATGGCGCAATGATGCGCTTATTAAAAACTGAATTATTAATACCACAAATAGAAAATCATGCTATGCCAATTGAACAGTACCGTAGTGCTGTTGATTTAACAGAAAATATGGTTTTAAAATACGGTTTTTCTGGTTCTCAGTGGCTACGTGAAGATGATTGGACGTTCTACCGGTTTGATTTTACGGATGCAGATGAGCAACAGACGGATAAGGACCAAAGTATCACAGTACAAATTAATCAAATTAGACATTTTGTTAAAGACGTTTTACCAGGATTCTTCAATCAACTAGATCAGGCGACAACCGGTGAAGAGGGGGCAAAGCTAATTTATCAGTTTCTTGTTGAACAAGGTGTGACACAACGCTTGTTAAGTTGGCGAGACCGCTATTTAGCTGCTGGAAACATCTCACAATCAGAAGAACCAGAACAAACTTGGCAAACATTTGTTGGGATGTTAGATGAATATGTTGAAACATTGGGAACTAAAATGTTCAATACCGCTGACTTCATGGCCTTGATTCAAGCGGGATTTGAAGGGGCAAGTTACTCACAAGTGCCATCAACATTAGATCAGGTCGTTATTTCTGAATCAGGGATGGTTCAAATGAACAACCGAAAGATTACCTTTATGATTGGATCAACTGATATGGTGATGCCAGAACAAGTTAGTCAGACACAATTATTAACAGATGATGATCGGGCGAAAATGGCTAATCTATTAACTGATGATCAATACTTAGCCGATTCGGCTATTAGTCAAATGGCCGCTGAACCCTTTTTGAATTATCTCGGATTTTTAGGACCACGCGAACAATTGATTTTTTCATATCCAAGTGGCAACGATGGCGAAAAGAATTTAAATCCATCGCCTTATTTAATGATGATTAAAGAACACTTCAATTTATCAGTTCAACATTTAGCTGCTAATCCTGAATTAACAGAACAATCAGTCCTTGATTTTATCGGAACAAAACGTAGTACATTATCATCATTGGTTGTAGCTAGTCGACTTGCCAAAACAACTGCAGTATCCATGCCTAGTGCTTGGTTGTATGTGTTACGTCAACTGTCGGCTGACCCAGAAATGGGACCATTAACGAAACAATTATTAGGAAGCTTAGCGTATAAAAATATACCGGTTAAGTTGACGCCGGAAATTATAACTGATTTATATGGAACACAAATGAATACTTCAATTTCAAAACTAGAAACTTTCTATCGTAATCCATTTGAATATTTTTTACAATATGGGTTGAAATTGAAAGAACGAGACATTTTCGAGCTGTCTCCTGCAAGTACTGGTGAGTTTTTCCATATGGGGTTGGATGAGTTGATGAAAGTTGTGACTGAATCAAACCAAGTCTATGCCAATGTACCCAAAGAACAACTAGATGAATATTTGAATGTAATTTTAAAAGATATGCGCGAGTTACCTCAGTTCCAAATTCTTGGTAGTTCAAGTCGAATGGGCTATATTGCTAAACAATTAAGTCTTCTATTAAAACAAGTGACGCATGCCATGTGGCAACAAGGGCAACAAACAAAGATGAAGCCACTGAAAACAGAAGTTTTATTTGGTCATGTCGGTGCTGAGTCAGGTTTGAAAGCCCTAGCTTATAAGTTACCTGGCGGCCATTCAGTTAAAGTCCGCGGTAAAATTGATCGAATTGATTATATGAAGGTTGATTCAAAACAATATCTTGGAATCGTCGATTACAAATCAGGGATTCGAAAGTTTGATTTTAGTGATGCTTTCTATGGATTATCAATGCAAATGTTAACTTACTTGCAAGCATTGATTGAGAATGCAGAGGTAATTGCACCAAATACTGGACTGAAAACTTCGGCAGCTGGTGCAGTTTACATGCACTTACAAAATCCTAAGCTGAAAATTGAAGATGTACAGAAAAAAGGATTGGATAATACGTTGTTGAAAGCAAACCAAATGGATGGGCTATTATTGGAAGATGAGCAGTTACTGAGCCATTTAGATACTGATTTTGAAGACGAATCAACAGGGTTTTCATTAATCTATCCATTTAGAAAAACGAAAAAAGGGTTCACATCACCATCAGCTCGTTCAAAAAAATTGATTTCACAATCAGATTTAGATTTCTTGTTGGTACACAATAAACAATTAATTATTGATGCGGCAACAGATATTTTCGAAGGGATAATCGATTTAAGTCCGGCTAGATGGAACGCTAAAAAAACAGCCCTACAATATTCACCATATAAATCAATATTCCAATTTGATGCGATGTTACCCGAAAATAATTACCATGAAATAAGTAAATTAAGCTGGGAAGAAATTGAAAAACGGATTATAGACGGGGAGGCCGACAGTAATGAGTAAGTTTACATTTACACCAAATCAACAACGTGCTATCGATGAAAGTGGGACTAATATTCTTGTATCAGCCTCTGCCGGTTCCGGTAAAACACGAGTTTTAGTTGAACGCGTCATTCAAAAAATATTAACGGGAACAGCTATTGATGACTTATTAGTTGTTACGTTTACAGACGCTGCAGCTAAAGAAATGCGTCAACGGATTCAGGTGGCACTTCAAAAGGCAATCAATGAAGCAGACAATCATGAACAAAAACAACATTTAATGGATCAATTAATGCGCTTGCCAGTTGCAAATATTAGTACATTTGATGCATTTTGTCTCCAATTAATTAAACGCTACTATTATGTGATTGATTTGGATCCCGTTTTTAGAATGTTAACAGATATGACTGAGGCGGCTTTATTAAGAGAGAGTGTCTGGGAAGACGTCCGGGAAATGTTGTATGCCAAAGACGATGTCGACTTTGAGAGATTAACACAAAATTTTTCAAATGATCGAAATGATGATGGTTTATCTGAGTTGGTTTTTAGCCTATTTACATTTGCGAGTTCGAAACCAGATCCTACCGGTTGGTTGGCTAGTTTGGCAGCAACTTATGATGTTGGCGATAATTTAATCAGTAGTTCGTTTTACCAAAAGAGTATTAAGCCATTAGTTCAAGCAAATTTAACGCAAATCCAGGCCGATTTAAAAACGGCTCTAGAACTATCAATTCAATTTGGGTTAGAGAAACATCAAGCAGTGACTGAAGAAGAAAGTCAGATGTTGTTAGCTGTTGTCCAATCTGTTGAAAACGATGGTTCTTGGAATCAAATTCGCGATAATATTCGTGGGTACGAATTGAAACGTGCGCCTAGTGTGCCAGCTAAAAATTTAGAAGATGACCAAGCTGTTGCTAAGGATCAAATTAAAGAATTAAAAGCTGGAATAAAAAAACGTTTAGCTAACTTATCAGAACAATTTTTTGTTTTAAATGAAACAGAAACACTGCATATCATGACAGAATCTAAGAAATTAGTTGAAAAATTAGTCAGTGTGATTGGCTTATTTAGTGATGCCTTCACCAAAGAGAAACGTCAAAGACATATACTTGATTTTAATGATTTGGAGCATTTAGCACTGGACATTTTAGCGAGTGATTCTGAATCTTCCGAGCAAACACAAGCTGCTCTACAAGGAAAATATGAAGAAGTTCTGGTAGATGAGTATCAGGATACTAATCAACTACAAGAAGCTATTTTGACAAGGGTAACCACGACTAATCCCGGTAATATGTTTATGGTGGGGGATGTAAAGCAGTCAATATATGGTTTTAGGCTGGCTGATCCTAGTTTGTTTTTAAGTAAATACCAAGCTTATAAAGAAACTGACAGTAATGGAAATCGAATTATCTTAGCTGAAAATTTTCGTTCTGTGAAGAATGTAACAGATGTGACTAACTTAATTTTTACCCAGATTATGGATGAAACCGTTGGACAAATGGCTTATGATAATGATGCTAAATTGGTTTTTGGGGCAAACTACTACCCAGATATTGAGCAAAAAGCAGAAGTGCTGATTTACGAATCTGATGAACCTGAATCTGCAGAAAGACCGGATGATGATAGTGAAGCAACGAATGATCAGTTTGAAATTGATGGTAAATCGGAAGGCCAAATTGCTTTAATTGGTCAACGGATTCAAGCGTTAATCGTAGATGAAACAGAGATTTTTGACCGTGATAAATCAGAAAAACGTCCCGTTGAATACCGAGATATTGCATTACTAGTCCCAACTCGTAAAAATAATTTGGTGATTATTGACCAATTTAAAAAAATGGGTATTCCAGTCGTTGTGAATGATGCGGAGAGCTATTTCCAAACAACTGAAATCAGAATTATGATGTCATTATTACGAATTATTGATAATCCCTATCAAGATATTCCATTGGTAAGTGTCCTACGGTCGCCAATTGTTGGATTAGATGAAAATCAACTGGCCTATTTACGGATTGGCAACCGAACAGATGATTACTATCAAGCGGTGTTAACTTTTTATCAAAATTTTGATACGTTTAAAGCAGGTAGCTTCGCAAAAACACTGTATAATAAAATTGAACGTTTCTTAACACAACTTTCGGGCTTTCGTGAAATCGCGCATGAAAATCAAATTGCGACCTTAATTTGGCAGATTTATCAGGATACTGGATTTCTTGATTATGTCGGGGGGATGCCAGCTGGAAGTCAGCGCCAAGCCAATTTACATGCGTTGTATAACCGAGCTCACGCTTACGAAAATAGTAGTTTTAAAGGTTTATTCCAGTTTGTGCGCTTCATTGAAAAAATGCAGGAACGCGATAAGGATTTAGCAGAAGCACCTGTACAAAATGTCGCAAATGCAGTGTCAGTCATGACAATTCATGGTAGTAAGGGACTTGAATTTCCAATGGTCTTCTTGGTTGACGCGACACACCAGTTTAATCAAATGGCGATGCGAAAACCTTATTTAATTGATGATCAGGCTGGATTAGGAATAACCTATTTAAATCCTGAAAATCGGACGATGGAAGATACGCTACAAAAAACAATTGTAAAATCAGCTGCTATTGCAAAATCAGAAGCGGAAGAAATGCGATTACTGTACGTAGCCTTAACGCGTGCGGAACAACGATTATTTATTGTGGGGGCTTACACAAATAAAAAAACGGCAATTAATCATTGGCAAAAGGCATTTCAAAGCCAACAATTAGTTTTAAATGCAACAGCTCGAAGTGGTATTAAAAATTTCATGGATTGGATTGGTATGGCGCTAGTTCGTCATCCTACTTTTGATATGTCACTATTATTGGATCCAGCAACATCATCACTACTATTAAGTGATGATGAAACGCAATTTAGCGTTAAATTTTATCAAAAAACCGACCTGAACCAGATGAGTAAAGTGAGTGAAGAAGTTTCTCAGACGGATTGGTTAGAAACAATCACGGGTGAGATGCCTGAGACGTTTGAGGATATTGATGTTAATCAAATTGATCAAGTCTTAAATTTTCAGTATCCATTCGATAATTTAACTAAAACAACTGCTTACCAAGCTGTATCGGAAGTAAAACGTCTATTCGATGATCCAGCTAATCGCGAAATGAATCAGTTGAGTATTGAAGGACAAGGCAACCGATACGTTACGAGTGAACTTGCTGTACCGAAATTTATGCAGGGAGTTGCAGCACCAATGGGAAGTGATATTGGGAGTGCAACTCATCTCATTTTACAAGAATTAGATTTAACTAGTGAGATAACTTTAGCGATAATCCAAGCTAAAATTGAGCAATTAGTGACGGCAAAAGTAGTCACTAAAGAAGTTGCTACGTTAATTAATGGACAACACATTGCCAATTTCTTTCAAACGGATTTAGGCAAAGAAATTCTAACTATAGGTAACGATGTACAACGTGAAGCGCCATTCTCAATGTTACTACCTGCCAATGAGCTATTTCAAAAGGTTGAGTCAAATAAGGAAAAAGTTTTGATCCATGGAATTATCGATGGTTATTTTGTAAAAGATAATACGTTGGTGGTATTTGATTATAAGACTGATAAAGTTTCTAAAGACAATACAATAGAAGAAATAGAAAAATTGACAGCACGTTATCGTGGCCAATTGAACTTATATGGCGAAGCACTAGAGAATATGACTGGGTTGAAAGTTGCGCATAAATATCTGTATTTGCTGTCTATTAATCAAGTTGTTGAAGTTTAATAATTCGAAGATCTCATTTCAATGAGGTCTTTTTTTAATCAATGAAAAGAATAAGAAAATATTTTAAGCAATTTCAATACCACTTTGTGTTAAAAAAATAAAATAGCATTGTATATAACAAAACTTTTTTTATAAATTGGTATAGATAAGATTTTGTTGAATGAAACAAGCTATGGAAACGTAAAAAAACCCATCATATAGGTTGATAACTAATATCTATACGATTAAATGGTATAATTGTAAGCGAATACAAATTAATATTTTTAATAGTAATTCGTAATCGTTGTGCTATACTTAACAACATAGACGTTATGGAAACGATATTATTTTTAAGTGTTTCGTAACATTTTAAAATTAAATCAGATTACCTAGGAACAAAAGCAAAATGCTTAAGTTGTTTTTGAAATAATTTTTGCGTGTTTTTATATTATAAATGTAAGCGTTTTTCCGGAGTTCTTACAGTAATCTGATAAAAATTTAGGAGGTTTTAAAATGGTTGGAATTGTAATTGCAAGTCACGGTAAATTTTCCGAAGGCATCATGCAATCCGGTTCAATGATTTTTGGTGAACAAGAAAATGTTCAAGCTGTAACTTTCATGCCAAACGAAGGACCAGACGATTTAAAAGCTCATCTTGAAGCAGCAATTGCTACTTTTGATGATCCTGAAGAAGTCTTATTCTTAGTTGATTTATGGGGTGGATCACCATTTAATCAAGCAAACGGTTTGCTTGACGCTCATAAAGATAAATGGGCAATTGTTACAGGTTTAAACTTACCAATGTTAATTGAAGCCTACGCAGCACGCTTGTCAATGGATTCTGCACAAGAAATTGCTGCAAGTATTCTAAGCGAAGCAAAAGGTGGCGTTAAGATTAAGCCAGAAGATTTAGCACCAAAAGAAGCAGCTGTTGTTGCAACAAACAAACCTACTGGTTCAATTCCTGAAGGAACTGTAATCGGTGATGGTAAAATTAAATACGTTTTAACACGTATTGATTCACGTTTATTGCATGGACAAGTTGCTACAGCATGGTCTAAATCAGTTAAGCCTGACCGTATTATCGTTGTTTCTGATAATGTTGCTAAGGATACACTTCGTAAAAACTTAATTGAACAAGCTTCACCACCTGGTATTATTGCACATGTTGTGCCAATTGCTAAGATGATTGAAGTTTCAAAAGACCCTCGTTTTGGTGGAATGAAAGCATTACTTCTTTTTGAAAGTCCACAAGATGTGTTAACAGCAATTGAAGGCGGAATGAAATTTGACGAAGTTAACCTTGGTTCAATGGCTCATTCAGTTGGTAAAGTAGTTGTTAACAACGTATTATCAATGGGACAAGACGATGTTGATACTTTTGAAAAACTAGAAGATAAGGGCGTTAAATTTGATGTCCGTAAAGTACCTAACGATTCAAAAGAGAATATGGCTAACATTCTCAAAAAAGCTAAAGGTGAATTAGCAAAAGCTTAAACAACACAATAAAAGAAAATTAATTTAGGAGGCTTATTATGTCAGCTATATCAATGATTTTAGTAGTAATTATTGCCTTTCTAGCTGGTATGGGTGGAATTTTAGATGAATTCCAATTCCATCAACCACTAGTGGCATGTACATTAATCGGGTTAGTAACCGGTAATTTAACCGCCGGAATTGTTTTAGGTGGTACACTTCAAATGATCGCACTTGGTTGGGCTAATGTCGGGGCAGCTATTGCACCCGATGCTGCACTTGCTTCAGTTGCATCAGCAATTATTTTAGTATTAGGTGGACAAGGGATTAAAGGTGTTGGATCAGCTATCGCTATCGCCGTTCCCCTTGCCGTTGCCGGATTATTCTTAACAATGGTTGTTCGTACACTTGCTGTTCCTATTGTTCATGCAATGGATGCAGCAGCAGAACAAGGTAATATCCGTAAGCTAGAAATATGGCATGTTCTTGCTATTGGTATGCAAGGTATCCGTATTGCTATTCCAGCCGGAGCATTGCTCTTTATTCCAGCTGAAACAGTTAAAGGTTTCCTTGAATCAATGCCCGCATGGTTAACAGATGGTATGGCTATTGGTGGTGGTATGGTTGTTGCCGTTGGTTATGCACTTGTTATTAACATGATGGCTACAAAAGAAGTATGGCCATTCTTTATTCTTGGTTTCGTAGTCGCAGCTATTACTCAATTAACATTGATCGCTATTGGTGCTATCGGTGTTGCTCTTGCTCTTATTTACTTGAACCTTTCAAAAATGGGTGGTTCATCAAATGGTGGCGGTGGCAATAATACCGGTGATCCACTTGGCGAAATTCTAAACGATTATTAAACTGGAAGAAGGAGGAATATATTATGGCAGATAAAATTGAATTAACTAAAAAAGATCGATTGGCTGTAGCATGGCGTTCAACGTTTATTCAAGGTTCATGGAACTACGAACGTATGCAAAATGGTGGTTGGACATTCTCAATGATTCCAGCAATTAAAAAATTATACAAAACTAAAGAAGAACGTACGTCAGCAATGAAACGACACATGGAATTCTTTAACACTCATCCTTATCTTGCTTCACCAATCCTTGGTGTTACATTAGCACTTGAAGAAGAACGTGCTAATGGTGCCCCTATTGATGATGTTGCAATTCAAGGTGTTAAAGTTGGTATGATGGGTCCTTTGGCTGGTGTCGGTGATCCCGTATTCTGGTTTACTGTTCGTCCAATGTTAGGTGCTTTAGGTGCTTCATTGGCTATGGGTGGTAACATTATGGGACCAATCATTTTCTTCGTAGCTTGGAATATCATCCGTATGGGATTCATGTGGTATACACAAGAATTCGGTTATAGAGCTGGTTCTAAGATTTCTGAAGATATGTCAGGTGGCTTATTACAAGATGTTACTAAAGGTGCTTCGGTACTGGGAATGTTCGTTTTAGCCGCATTAGTAGAACGTTGGGTTTCAATCAAATTTACGCCAGTTATTTCAACAGTTAAGTTGGATAAAGGTGCTTATATTGATTTTGATAAACTCCAAGGTGGAAAAGGCATGCAAACAGCTATGCAACAAGCTAGCGACGGTTTAGCTCTTTCACCAAATAAAGTAACAACATTACAAAATAACTTGGATCAATTAATTCCAGGTTTAGCAGCATTATTATTAACATTCTTCTGTATGTGGTTACTTAAGAAAAAAGTTTCACCAATTCTTATCATTCTAGGTTTATTCATAGTTGGTATCGGTGGACACGTACTTGGAATTTTATAAAATTTCAAAAAAACTCAGGAATTTTCCTGGGTTTTTTTATATGGTTCAATGCAATTAATTAAGGTATAATAAGATAACGTCAAAAAACATTGGAGTCGAAATACTATGGTCCAGTCAATTAATACAAAGGTAGACTTAACAATCGATGCAACTGCTTTCACAGGTTTAACTGATTATGGTAAAATCATGATTGGCGATAAAGGGTTTGAATTTTATAATGACCGTGATGCACGCAAGTTTATCCAAATTCCATGGGATGAAGTTGATCAAGTTATCGCGTCTGTGATGTTTAAAGGACGATGGATTCCGAGATATGCAATTAAAACGAAGAAGAATGGGACATTTACTTTTGCGTCTAAAAAACCAAAAATGGTGTTACGTGCAATGCGTAACTATGTTGATCCAGCTCATATGGTTCAATCACTTGGAATGGGCGATGTTTTAAAACGATCAGTTAAATCAATTTTTAATAAAAAAAGTAAAAATAAGTAATCAAAAAAACATTCTCATTGAGAATGTTTTTTTAGTAGATTAAAATATTTAAACGAAATTCTTCAAAACCATTATCAATTTGAAGTTCGTCGTCTTCGAACGTTAATTTCTTATAAGGACCGCCTGTCAAATAAGTGGCAATTTTATAATGTGGTAGGCCTGCCATAATATTATGGACCTGTAATGTATCCTCTTTTGGTAGGTAGCCGAGTTTTCGCATCACAGCTTGATCATCTTCAAAATAAAGTGCAATACGACTATTTTCATTGAATGATACAACATCTTCCTTTAAAGATAATTTATCAAATGACAAATCGACGGGATATTTCCAAACTTCAAGTTCTTCGTAATCAATAAGAAGGAGTAACTGAATGTTAGATTCTAAATCCTCATCGCGCCACCCTTTATTAATATTTTCATTTTTAGTTATTGTTTGTAAGACAACCTTAAAGTTTTGATTATAAAGTGATAAGTCATCAATTTCGGCATCAAGGTACCAAGGATGATTATTTTTAATTTCAAAATAGGGACTAATTGGGTATTTTTTTGAGTCAGACATTTGATTCACCTCTTTCGAACAATTGCTTTAAGTATATCCTATAATGGGTTGAAATGCAGGTCCTTTCGATTTCTAGTAGTCAGTCTTTATCTATGGTAAGATTGTGTCCCATTTAAGATAAGGCAATCATGTTCCTTAACGAAATTAATAAACCCGACTGATAATCGTTCCCAATTAGCTTATACTTAAATGATTGGAAATGGAGTGAATCATTTGATGAATAGTCGTGCATTAAAAGTAGGAATGGCTTTATCAACGAAATTAAATATTTTAAGAGCAGGGGTATTAGGTGCTAATGATGGCATCATCTCAGTTGCAGGCGTTATTCTGGGGATGGCCGGTGCTAGTCAAGGTAAGTACTATCTTGTCTTAGCTGGACTTGCTGGTATGTTTGCGGGAGCGTTCTCAATGGCTGGTGGTGAATACGTCTCAGTTTCTGCACAAAGGGATACACAAAAATCGATTATCCATTCAGCTGCAAAAAAGTTAAAAGAAAATCGTGAATTTGAAATTGAACGATTAATTAATATCTACCAAGCAAAGGGATTCTCGCGGATGGTCGCAACGGATGTGGTCAATGAACTAATGTCTCAAAATGAACTAGAAAATTACTGTAAAGAAGTTAACAATATTGATGTCGGTGAGTACTTAAATCCGTGGCACGCAGCGATGTCCTCAATGACATCCTTTGTAGTTGGCTCGCTAGTTCCATTATTATTAATAGCGATACTCCCAACTGAGTTTATGATTCCACTGACGGTTATTGGCGTTGCTTTAGCTTTACTTTTAACAGGGGCAGTAAGCGGGATATTAGGGCGTAATAATATTAGACATGCCATGGTAAGAAATGTTTTTGTTGGATTAGTAACAATGGCTGTAACTTATTATATTGGCGGTTTATTTGGTTAAAAACCTACCCTTTTTTTAAAAAAGAGGTATGCTTATCTAAAGGAGGTGTTGTTGATGTTTCCGGAAAGATTAAAAGCATTGCGCAGAGGTAGTGGATTAACGCTAACTCAATTAGCTGTTGGATTAAATCAGTCTCAAAAATCGAATCATAACTTGAATTCTGGCCCGCAGATTGGTAGTTGGGAGCGTGGTATTAATACACCCTCATATCTTGAAGTCAGAAAGTTGGCCGAATTCTTTCATGTTTCAATTGATTTTTTAGTTGGTCAAACTAACGATGAATTGATTGATCTTGAAGATTTATTCGCACGGACGGCAACACTTTTATACCGCGATAAAATTTTATCAGGTAGTGATCGTTATGAAGTTATTCAAATGATTCAAGGATATTTAATGGGTAAATACCAGCCATATAATCTGGAAGAAAATGATGATTTAGCGTTACCACTTGAAGATGAAAACAACTAAATAAAAGCGCTATTTTAGAATTTGTTTTTACAATTAGACGTGATATAATTTAGGTGGCTTTTCAAATCAAATGAAGTTGATGAGTGTCTTCGGAAACGATATCAACTGGGACGATTTGAGAGTCATAAATAAAACGTGTCACATAGACACAAGGAGGATTTTATTCATGGAACAAGGTACAGTAAAATGGTTTAACGCAGATAAAGGTTTTGGTTTCATTACTCGCGAAGATGGTAGTGATGTATTCGTACATTTCTCAGCTATTCAAGGTGACGGTTTTAAAACATTAGACGAAGGTCAAAAAGTAACTTTTGACGTTGAAGATAGTGACCGTGGACCACAAGCAGTAAACGTAAACAAAGACTAATTTAAAATCTAAACAACTTGCCATTTAGGTGAGTTGTTTTTTTATGCAAAAAAGTAGGCCGTCAATCCCCGATTGACGGCCTACTTTTAACTATTCACGAGTTGTATTAATTTTTGTATCGGCTGTTAAAGTATTTCCAGTTTTAGCTGGAACCAAGCCAAGTGTGGAACGTAATTTATCAGTGATACGTTGTTTTTCAGTTTCGCTGGCAATTTCAAAAGCTTCTCCATTGACCATTGTTCCTGTACCTTGTAGATAATCTGAATGTGAATGATGTGTTGCCTTACGATAATTGGTACCTAAGACGGTAAGATCATTGAATGTTAAATCAGTTTTCATTTGAGATGACATTGTATTTAAAAATTTATCGTCTAATAAATTTTGAAGTTGTGTACTTTTTAAAGCCACTGCCATAATAATCTGACGTTGGCGTTTTTGTCGACCGTAATCGCCAAGAGGATCATCATATCTCATGCGGGCATACGAAAGGGCTTGTTTACCGTTGACATGAGTTTTAACGCCTTTTTTGAAGCTGGCACCATTATAAGAAAAAGATAGTGGTGGATTAACGTCAACACCGTCAACAGCATCAACTAGTGATTCTAAACCGCCCATGTTGATTGTTGCGTAGAAATCAATGGGTACATTGAAATATTTTTCAACAGTTTTAACGGCAGTTGCAGCACCACCATAAGCATAGGCAGCGTTTATCTTACTTGGAAAATCTGATTCATGGTCTGAAACCGCAACTTCAGTATCACGCGGTAAACTGATTAAGGTCATTGATTCTGTTTTAGGGTTAAGTGTGGCAACGATTAAAGTATCCGTTCGGCCACCAGTTTTAGCACGACCCAAGGCACCATCATCAGAACCTAAAAGTAAAATCGAAATAGGATGGTCCTTTTCCAAAACCGCTGCGACATTTCTAGTTTTAGCAATTTTAGTAGAAGTATAGATTTTATCAGCTGCATTTTTAGCGTTTGAGTATTTATGGTAGGCATAAACGCCACCGCAGATAGCAGCGATTATTATAATGATTAACCAAATTAAGCGACGACGTTTCTTGTTTTGCTTTTTATTTTTTCTTTCGCGTTTTGGTAAAGGCAGGTGATTAGTTGTTTCTTGGTGTAGTAGTTGTTCTTTATGATAGTTTTCTCGACGACTTGACATTGAAATGTTCCCCTTTATTAATTAATGTTCGCCAATAAAAAAGCCAGCAATTAAAATGACTAAAACGATGACGGTAATTTTAACGTACAGATAATCTTTTTCTTTGTAGAAAGCATAAATTGAAATAACGACACGAAGAATTGGTGTTAGTATTAAGCAAAATAGCCCAAGCATCATAATTGCGTAAGGTTTAAGTGCGACAATTCCAGAAATGATAGCAGAAAATGAAGTTGGAAATGTATTACCTTGATAGCCTGTTGAACCTGTAACTAAGGATAGGATAAGACCAATAATCATAATTATCGCAGAAATGAAAACGCCAATTCTTAGTATTTGACCAATCATTAATTCAATTTTTGCCATTTCGGCTGATGTGTTATTTTTTTCATTCATCATTAGATAGATACCCCGAATCCTTTTAGAATCATCTGAATGCTGACATACAATAGTACAGGTACAAAAATGAGGCGAATTATTTTTGCGGGTAGGTATTGCATTGCACGCGAACCAATTGATGAACCAACTAAAATTCCTAGCGCTAATGGAACCGCAATATCAGGTCTAATTGAACCATTGAAAAAGTAGACGGTCGCACTTGCGGCAGCGGTGACACCCATCATTAAGTTACTTGTTGAACTTGATGGTTTCAACGGCATTTTCATTGCAGTATCCATTGCCATAACTTTGAAAATACCAGATCCGATTCCTAGTAGTCCACTAGCAACTCCAGCACCAAGCATAATCGCCATCCCACCTGGAACATTTTCGACTTGATAATCAACTTGTTTTTTTAGTTGTTTATCATAGTACGAACTATTCAGTTTAAATTTGGTAGATAAATAATCAGGTTCAGCTGATTTTAAAACTTCTTCACCTACAAAAATTTTTTTAAGCATGTTGTAGACAGAAAGTAGCAAAAAAGCACCGAATAAAATGAAGAGAAAGGATGTATTAAAGACTCCTGTTAAGAGTGCTCCACAAATCGCACCAATTGTCGTTGCGATTTCTAAAAACATGGCGACCCTCAAATTTAAAACGTCATCTTTTAGAAATGCAATTGTAGCACCAGAACTCGTTGCGATAACGGCAATGATACTAGCACCAATAGCGTATTTAATATCTAATCCCATCATTAAAGTTAAGACCGGGGTGACAATGATGCCGCCACCTAATCCTAAGATAGATCCTAGAGCACCTGCCACAAGACCAGCGGCAAGCATAAGTAGTAGCGTATTCATTATTTATTTTCAACTCTTTTCTAAATTTATAAAGATATCCTATTTTACCATAAACTTACATAAAATTGAGCATTTGCTTGATTTCTGTATGAATTCTTAAAGATTTTGGTAACTAACTTTAAACAAATTAAAAAATATGATAAATTATGTGGATAAAATAGACTGTAATTAAGAGGTTAGAGTAATGATTAATAAGAATAAACTTTATGGAGTAGTCATAATAGGCAGTGGACTATTCGCAATATTGACGTTATTAATAGTAACAAAAAATAATTTTATTCATGGTATAGATAATAATATCATTGCAGTTGTTAGGTTTCATCCTACAGCGCAACTAGACCAAGTGATGCAGATAATCAGTTGGCTAAGTAGTCCGATGATGATAGGGTTGTATTCAGTCATTTTGATGATTATTTTATATAAATTACGACGAGGTGTACTCGCTATTTGGACAGGGATGACCATAATGACTGGAGCACTGTTAATTAAGCTCATTAAAAGTAGCGTCCAGAGACCTCGACCAGTGGGGCATGGATCAATTACTGGATTCAGTTTCCCCAGTGGACATACGTTCGGGGTGGCATTATTTTGTCTAACGATAATGAGTATTATGCTGGTAGAATTTAAGTATAGTAAACAATTTTTGATTAACTGCTTATTAGCGATATGGATCATGATGATTATGATTTCAAGAGTATATCTACAAGCTCACTTTCCGACGGATACGGTAGGCGCTGTTCTTTTAACAGTCACTTGGATAGCCATTGCACGCGTTATATATCTAAAAATTCTGAATAAATTTAAAATTGAGGGCTAAAAAATGAATCAATATGAAACGAAACGGCTTGTGGTACGTCCGTTATGCTCATCAGACATAAATGACATATATGAATATGCTTGTGATGAAACGGTTGGTCAAATGGCTGGCTTTTTACCCGTGAATTCATTGGCTGAAGCTAGTTTGTTCGTTGCGACGCTACAAAAACAAAGTATATTTGCGATTGAGTGTAAAGGAAATCAAAAAGTAGTCGGTAATATCGGTTTATATGAAGTAGTTGATGAGAATCAAGAACCTAGTTTGGTAGTTAAAGAGGTTGGCTATGCACTAAATCCTATTTTTAAGAATCAAGGGATAATGACTGAAGCAGTTCAAGGACTTTTAACAATGGCTCAGGCGTTAGATTTAGAACGTGTAATTGGCGTGACAACTATTGAAAATAAAGCATCTATCAAAGTGTTAAAAAAATCCAATTTTAAATTTGTTGAAAAAAGAGCGGTTTCATCCCTTTTTCAACCTGCTGCTCTAATTAATGAAATTGTTTATGCGGTTGATTTAAAATAATCAATACCAATTGTCAACGACATATGTTATCCTTTATTCGTATATATAGAACTATTTGAAAATTAATCAACCGGGGGTAGCTGACTATGCAATTAACAAAAGGATTTGAACAAGCAGCGTGTATTATTTCTTTATTGGCAACGCAGGATAAGGGTGTGCCAATTTCATCGCAAGTAATCAACGCTCGTCTTGGTGGTTCACAAACTTATCTTCGTAAAATTATGCGTAAGTTAGTCGTTGCGGGACTTGTGAAATCTGTTTCAGGTAATAATGGCGGTTTTACGTTAGCAAGGGATGCTAAGGATATCAATTTATTAGAAATTGTGGAGGCTTCGGAAGGAAAGATTGAAACCTATCCAAACTTCGGTTTCTTTGATCGTGTATTTCGTGAATTTAAACAAGATACAGAAAAAGCAACCGTCGTCGTTAATAGTGTTTTTGCTGAAGCGGATAAACGTTGGGCTAATTATTTAGAGTCACAAACGGTTTATCAACTAATTGCAGCAACGTTTGACGAAACTGAAATTCCTTTAATTAATTGGAATGAAGAAGATATCAGTGGTCAACGTAAATTAATCATTCAAAAAATTGTCGAAAATGTAACCGGAAATCATAAATAACGAAACCATTATTAACCATAACTGGGTTAATAATGGTTTTTTATTTAGGCTTACATTTGGTAAGTTTAAACCATAGTCATTTATTTGTGAAAATGCTATCATGGATACTACTAAAACAAATTCGGAGGAAATCTAATGACAGATAATAAATATTACGGCGCAGATGCCATTGTTGATAGTTTAATAAATCATGATGTGAAATATGTATTTGGTATTCCTGGTGCAAAAATTGATCGTGTTTTTGAAAAATTGGAACATCCGACGAATTCTAAATCGCCAGAATTAATTATTACGCGCCATGAACAAAATGCAGCATTTATGGCTGCTGGGATTGGTCGTATTACAGGTAAACCGGGGGTTGTTTTAACGACTTCCGGACCTGGTGCAAGTAATTTGGCAACAGGCGTTGTGACGGCTACGGCAGAAGGTGATCCTGTTCTTGCTATTTCTGGTCAAGTGAAACGTTCAGATTTAACGAGACTAACGCATCAAAGTATGAATAACACGGCATTATTTGAACCAATCACTAAATATAGTGCAGAGGTTCAAGAACCTGAGAATATTTCAGAAGTGATTGCTAATGCTTACCAAGAAGCTGAGGCTGCAAAGCAAGGGGCAAGTTTCGTTAGTATTCCCCAAGATGTAACAGATTCAGAAGTGAAAACAAAAGTTATCCAGCCTTTAATGGCACCTAAATTAGGTCCCGCTAGCCCGGTAGAAAGTACACTTTTAGCACAAGAAATTAAAGCAGCAAAATTACCTGTTTTACTTGTGGGAATGCGGGCATCTTCACCAGAAGTAACAAAAGCTATTCGTAATTTAGTTGAAGCAACGAATCTACCTGTTGTGGAAACATTTCAAGCCGCTGGTGTGATATCGCGTGAATTAGTCGGTGATTTCTTTGGTCGTGTGGGCTTATTCAGAAATCAACCAGGGGATCAATTACTTAAAAAGAGCGATTTAGTTATTACAATTGGCTATGATCCTATTGAATATGAACCACGTAACTGGAATGCAGAAGGAACAGCTAATATTGTTGTTGTTGACGATATGCGTTCAGAGATTGATCATAATTTCCAACCAAAGAAAGAGTTAGTGGGCGACATCGCGCAAACACTTGAATTTTTATTACCCTATATGAAAGGCTATCAAATGGCATCTGAATCTCGTGAGTATTTAGATGGCTTACAAGAAAAATTACAGGCTAGGGATGAAGCGCCAGTTGTGACAAGTGACACATTAACCAGTCATCCATTAAGCATTATCCAAGAATTACAAAAACGTGTTTCAGATGAAATGACGGTAGCAGTTGATGTCGGTAGTTTCTACATTTGGATCGCGCGACATTTTAGAAGTTATGAACCACGTCATTTATTATTTAGTAATGGGATGCAAACATTAGGAGTTGCGTTACCTTGGGCAATTTCAGCGGCCTTAGTTCGACCTAATACACAAATCGTCTCAATTTCTGGAGATGGTGGATTCTTGTTTTCAGCCCAAGATTTGGAAACAGCGGTTCGTTTGAATCTGAATATTGTTCATATTATTTGGAATGATGGACACTACGATATGGTTAAATTCCAAGAAGAAATGAAATATGGTCAATCTGCCGGTGTGAATTTTGGCGCAGTGGATTTTGTGAAATATGCGGAAAGTTTTGGTGCAAAAGGCTTACGCGTTGAAAAAGCACAAGATTTAGCTAAAACATTAGATGAAGCATTTGCAACTAATGGTCCTGTTATTGTTGATATACCAGTTGATTATAAAGATAATCAAGAATTAGGACAATCAATTTTAATGGATCAATTATATTAAAATAATTTTCAAGAGAGGTCAACGACATGCAAGATATAAAAAAGGTTTATCAACATGGTACCTTAGCAACATTAATTGAAGGCTTGTACGAAGGCACATTGAGTGTTGGAGAATTATTGAAACATGGTGATTACGGAATTGGAACTGTTGGTGATTTAGATGGCGAAATGATTGTGATTGACGGAAAGGCTTTCCAGATTACTGCAAAAGGTCAAATTAATCAAGTTAGCGATGACGTTCTTGTTCCATTTGCGACAGTCCATTTTAATCAAGCAGACGCATCTATTCAATTTGAAAATGTGGCAGGAAATGTTTTAGAAGAGCAATTACTTGAATTATATCCTTACCAAAATTTATTTTTTAGTGTTCTTATTAAAGGAACATTTAGTAAAATGAGTACACGATCTGTTGCTAAACAAAGTAAACCGTATCCAGAATTAACTGCGGTAACTGCCAAACAATCGGAATTTGAAGAAGAAGATATTGATGGAACAGCTATTGGCTATTTCACACCTGAGTTATTTCAAGGAATTGGTGCAGCGGGATTCCATATTCATTTTTTATCTGATGAAAATAAAATGGGTGGACATATTTTAGATTATCATTTAAAAAATGGGGTTGTGAGTTTACAGCCATTTAGTTCGATTGAACAACACTTTCCAATCGAAAATGAAGCTTTTTTAAAAAATGAAACAGATATTGAAAAGTTGCATGATGAAATTAATATAGCTGAAAATTAGGATACAGCTTGCAAAATATCAGTGAATTGATTATAGTAAGAATTATCGAAAGAAGAGGATGCAGTTTTCATAAGTATGTTTAATGAAGCAATTAAGTGCTGAAGAAGTTAAACTGAAAGGGTGAACTGCCGAAGTGGATGCTAACTTAGATTTAGTGACTGCTGGGGTCTGATTTAATAAGTCAGAAACTGTCGTGATTATATAGTAATCACGGGGCGCTTATAACGATTTGACTGAGTCTATTAATCTGAGTCTTTTTGTATAACGCGTAATAGTGTTGTACAAAAGGTCTCTTTTTCTTTTCTCAATTTTAAAAATCACGAGTGCTCCTCTATATATAGGGGGGATTTCATATGGCAGAACAAGAAGGTATGCACCGAGAGTTAAAAACAAGACACTTATCAATGATTGCCTTGGGTGGAAGTATTGGAACAGGCTTATTCGTTGCGAGTGGGTCAGCAATTTCGAAGGCAGGGCCAGGTGGTGCGTTACTAGCTTACATTGGCATTGGAATTATGGTTTACTTTTTAATGACTAGTTTAGGTGAAATGGCAACGTATTTACCAGTTTCAGGGTCGTTTGCGGTTTATTCAACGCGATTTGTTGATCCTGCGATGGGTTTTGCAATGGGTTGGAATTACTGGTTTAACTGGGCAATTACATTGGCTGTTGATATTAGTACAGCTGCCTTGGTTATGCAATTTTGGTTGCCAGATGTACCAGGATGGATTTTTAGTACAATCTCGTTAGTTATTATTTTTTCAATTAATGCGTTGTCAGTTAAATCATTTGGTGAAACAGAATATTGGTTATCAATTATTAAAGTGGTGACTGTCATTGTCTTCTTAATCGTTGGTGTATTGACTATATTTGGTATTCTAGGTGGCCATGCAACGGGACTTGAAAACTTTACAATGAAGAAAGCTCCATTTGTTGGTGGTGTTCCAATGATTCTAAGTGTATTCGTCGTCGCTGGTTTCTCTTTCCAAGGAACTGAATTAATCGGTATTACGGCGGGAGAATCAGAAACGCCTGAAAAGAGTATTCCAAAAGCAATTAAACAAGTGTTTTGGCGGATTCTACTATTCTATATTTTCGCTATTTTTATCATTGCAGCAATTATTCCGTATACAAGTCCAGATTTACTCGGCTCAAGCGCATCAGATATTTCAATTAGTCCATTTACATTGGTCTTTCAAAGAGCTGGGTTAGCCTCTGCAGCAAGTGTTATGAATGCAGTTATCTTAACATCTGTACTTTCAGCTGCAAATTCAGGAATGTATGCATCAACTCGAATGCTTCATTCACTTGCGGAACAGGGTTACGCTCCTAAAAAGTTTAAACAAACGAATAGTCGTGGTATTCCAATGGCAGCACTAGTGGGAACAACATTTATCGGATTACTCACATTTTTAGCAAGTGTTTTTGGAGCAAAAGTGTATGTCTTTTTACTGAGTGCTAGTGGGTTAACTGGATTCATCGCTTGGCTAGGAATTGCAATCTCACATTACAGATTTAGAAAAGCGTTCAAAGCGCAAGGACATGAAGTGTCAGAATTAAAGTACTCTGCAAAATGGTTCCCAGTGGGCCCTATTTTAGCGCTTGTTCTTTGTATTTTAGTTATTCTTGGACAAGATATTCAATCATTTAAAAATTTTGATTGGGAAGCAATCTCGGTTAGTTATATGAGCATTCCGTTATTTGTTATCTTGTACACATATTATAAAATACGCTATAAAACAAAATTAATTCCATTAAAAGATGTAGATTTATCAAAGAAATGAGGCACATTTTGACTAGAAGAAAATGGATGATGATGGTAGTAATGATGTGTGCACTATTAATAGGTGCATGCGGTAAGAAAGCGAATACGACACCTAGCCATAAAACGGTAAAAGTCACACAAAAAAGTGAGCTACCTAAAGGTGTAAAGGCAAATGATTGGAATTTAATATTAGTTAATTCAGAGCATAAACTCAAGCAAGAACTGGATTTTAAACAGAAAATAGATGGAAATGTTATTGTAAATTCAAAAATTGAGAGTGCTTTGAATGATTTTGTATCAGCAGCAAATAAGGCCGGGTATAAGGCGTCACTGGTATCTGGTTATCGATCAATTAGCTACCAAAAAGAGGTCTATGCAGACTCAATTAAAAGCTATGAAAATTCGGGAAAGTCAGTTGCTCAGGCTAAACAATTAACAAAAGAGTATGTGGCAGAACCAGGATCAAGCGAACATCACACCGGACTAGCAGTCGATATGATGTCATCAAATTGGTATGCCAAACATAATGATTTAGATAATAGTAGTGAAACAGATAAGGGTCAAAAATGGTTAATCAACCATGCGGTAAATTATGGATTTATATTGAGATTCCCGAAAGATAAAGAAAAATCGACTAAAATTGATTATGAAACATGGCATTTCCGCTATGTTGGTAAAAGTAACGCGAAATATATAGTTAAGCATCATCTTTCGTTAGAAGAGTATATCGATTTGCTTAATAAAGCGGGTAAGAATTAAACTTGCAATTTAATAAAACAACGCTTATTATTAAAGTAATAAATAAACACGGAAAACGTTATAAGTAGGCATTTAAGAGACGTAATGGTGGTGGAAATTACGAAGCTGAAAATCCGGCGTGAATAAGTGGGTGGGTAATGCCACACGGGAGACCGTTATCTATTTGAGTGTGACAAATGATTATTTGTCGAACTTGGGTGGTACCGCGAAAATGAGCCTTTCGTCCCAATTAGTGGATGAGTGGGCTTTTTTTATACAAAAAAAGGAGGAACAGAATATGTTAGATATTAAAATGATTCGTCAAAATGTCGATGAAGTTAAGGAACAATTGGGTAATCGTGGGGTAAAACCAGAGATTATTGATGAAATGGTTGAAAAGGATCGTAAACGTAGGGATATTATTGTTCAAACCGAAACTTTAAAAAAGAAAAGAAACGATGTATCGCAAGCTATTGCACAATTAAAACGAAATAAAGAAAATGCAGATGCTCAAATCGAAGAAATGAAAAAAGTCGGAGATGAAATTAAAGCATTTGATGAAGAATTAAAGGTTTTAGATGCAGACGTAACAGATATGGCATCGCGACTACCAAATATGCCAAATAAAACGATTCCAGTAGGTCCTGATGAAGATTCAAACATTGAATTAAGAAAAGTAGGTACACCAAGAACTTTTGATTTTGAGCCGAAAGCACATTGGGAAATCGGTGAAAATTTAGATATTTTAGATTTTGAACGTGGCGCTAAAGTGTCGGGCAGTCGATTCCTATACTATAAAGGATGGGGAGCTCGTTTAGAACGTGCTTTATACAATTTTATGCTTGATCAACATGCAATTGATGGTTATACAGAGATTATTCCTCCATATATTGTTAATGATGAGTCAATGTACGGAACTGGTCAATTTCCGAAGTTTAAGGAAGACGTTTTTCAAATCGCAAATGAAAATTTAACGTTAATTCCAACAGCAGAAGTACCATTAACTAATTACTACAGGGATGAAGTTATTCCGGAAGAAAAATTACCAGTATATTTCACAGCTCTCTCACCCTCATTCAGATCTGAAGCAGGAAGCGCTGGAAGAGATACACGTGGATTGATTAGATTGCATCAATTTAATAAAGTTGAAATGGTGAAATATACTAAACCAGAAGATTCATATGCAGAACTAGAAAAAATGACAAGTGATGCAGGCAGAATTATGGAAAAACTTGGGTTACCATATCATGTGATAACATTGTCAACGGGAGATATGGGATTCTCAGCAGCAATGACACATGATTTAGAGGTTTGGTTACCTGCACAAAATATGTATCGTGAAATTTCAAGTTGTTCTAATACTGAAGCATTTCAGGCTCGTAGGGCTCATATCCAATATAGGGATGATGATGGAAAATTACAGTTTGTACACACGTTGAATGGTTCAGGATTGGCAGTTGGTCGTACGCTAGCAGCAGTTCTTGAAAATTATCAGAATGAAGACGGGTCGGTAACTATTCCGGAAGTTCTTCAACCATACATGGGTGGATTAGACATTATTAAATAGCTTTTATCAAAAAAGCGACTTAAACTTATCAATTCGATGAGGTTAAGTCGCTTTTTTGATAAAGTAATAATTAATAAATCAAATTTATCTGTAATGAAGTATTGACAGGGTGTATACCAGATGGTATATTAATAAAGCTGATTGATACGGCAAGAAGAAATGAATATTTATTCAAAAAAATTCTTGACAAATCATGACGTGGTTGATATGATATAAAAGTTGTCAAAAGCAACCAAGTAGATCTTTGAAAACTGAACAAATTTTCGACAAATCAAATGT